>JBAVPF010000231.1:0-13861 GCA_049692815.1 Acidimicrobiia bacterium | reverse complement strand
ATGGAGATCACCGGGGGCGGCGCCCACGTTTCGATCGATGCCGTGGGAACCAGGGCAACCGCCAACAACTCGATCAGATCGCTGAGGAAACACGGCCGTCACGTCCAGGTGGGGCTGATGTTGGGTGACGAGGCCAACCCGGCGCTTCCGATGCAGCGCATCATCATGCACGAGCTCGAGATCCATGGGAGTCGTGGCATGCCCGCCACCGACTACCCACGAGTCCTCGAGTTGATCGCCACGGGCGCCGTCGATCCCGGACGTCTGGTGACCAACACCGTCGATCTCGGCGAGGCGTCAGCGATCCTGGAGAAGATGTCGGAGTTCCAGGGCGTTGGGGTATCCGTGATCGACAGGATGGACAGATGAGCGGGGCGAGGCTTCAGAGGAAGGGCTCGCCGACAGGGATCCAGCGGATGCTGTTTCGCGCCCCGATCGGTCTCTACCGGTCCAGGCTGGGCTTTCTGCTCGGCACCCGTTTCCTCATGCTGGAGCACGTGGGCAGGAAGTCGGGTGACACCAGGCGAACCGTCCTCGAGGTCGTGCTCAAAGAGGAGGATGCCGTGTACGTCGCCAGCGGTTGGGGAGCCAGCTCCCAATGGCTGCGCATTATCGAGGCAAACCCCTCCGTCGTCTTCCACCTGGGCACGAAGAGATACGAGACGACGGCTGTGATCGTCGACCAGGCAGAGGCGAAGAGAGTCATGGACGCCTATGCCGTCAAACACCCCAAAGCTCTCGGCCGGCTGGCGTCGTTCATGCTCGACGACCCCGGCGAGACCCTGGACGTCCAGGCGCAGCGGGTCGCCGAGACGATCCCGATCGTTCGCCTCCCCAAGACCGGTTGATCAGGGGGCCCGGTCAGGCTTCGTGGTCGAGGACCACGTTCCCCAACTGGGCACCCGATTCCAGGTAGCGAAGAGCCTCCGGCAGCTCGGCGAAGGGGAAGGTCCGTGCGACAGGTGGCCGCGCTCGGCCCAGCCTGACCCAATTCAGGGCTCTGGCGAACTGGGCGTGGTTCCCCATCGACGATCCGATCAGCTCCAGATGGCGGAAGAAGAGGATGGGGAGGGTCAGCTCGAACTTCGGTCCGCTCGTCCCTCCGCAGATGGCGATTCGACCGCCGGCCCTCGCTGCGCGCATGGACTGCTTGAGAGTCGCCGGCCCGACGTTGTCGATCACGAGGTCTGCTCCGCCGAGAGCCGCCATCTCCTTGCCGAACTCGCCTTCGGAGGAGAACCCTCCCTTCGCGCCCTCGCCGACTGCCCAGTCGATCTTCTCCTGACTGCGTGACGTCACATACACGTCGGCGCCGAAGGCCAAGGACAGGGACATGGCGGCGGCTGACACCCCTCCGCCGACACCGACGACGAGGACCGTCTCCCCGCTCTTGAGACGTGACTTCTCCAGCATGCGGAGGGCGGTCACGGTGGCGAGCCCGAAGGATCCGGCCACATCCCAGTCGACGGCCGCAGGCTTGGGGAGAGCGTTGATCACGGGCACCACGATCTTCTCGGTGAAGGTGCCACTCAGGTGCTCGCCGAGCATGGCGAACTCGTTGCAGTAGACGATCTCGTCGTTCAGGCAGGCGTCACACCGCCCACAGGAGAATGAAGGGTCGATGACGACCTCATCGCCGACCGCATGACCGGTCACCCCTTCCCCGACCGCATCTACGATCCCGGCTCCGTCTGCCCCCGTGGTATGTGGGAAGTGCTTGGGAGCGGGGAGCCCCATCGAGGTCCAGATGTCGAGATGATTCAGACCCGAGCGCTTCAGTGAGATGCGGACCTGGCCGGGCCCCGGCTCGGGCTCGGGGACTTCGTTGAGCACGTAAGAGTCGATTCCCTTGGTGTCCTCGAGCTGCCAGGCCTTCATCGCGGCGAGGGTAGCGTTGGGGCCGCTGGCACCGAGGAGAGAGAACGCCGTGGACATCCCGGGCGACCGTGACGTGCATACCACCAGTCTCAAGGTTCGCTTCTACGAGCTGGACCCCTATGACCACGTCAACCACACCAATTACTTCTCCTACTTCGAGACCGCCCGCATCGAATACCTCGCCGAGATGGGCTGGGGGTTGGACGTCCTCAAGGAGAGGGGCTGGCAGCTGGTGGTCGTCGAGCTCCGCGCCCGCTTCCTCGCCGCCGCCCGCTACGGCCAGGAGCTGACCATTCACACTTGGGTGGAGGAGGTGGGAAGGGTCAAGTCCCTCTGGCGTCAGACCATGTTGCGTGACGACGAAGAGGTTGCCTGGCTCGAGGTAACGGCCGCCTTCACCGATCTCGACGGCCGGCCAACGCGTCTCCCCGAAGCCTTCGCCGAACGGGTCCAGGCTCTCCATCCCTGACCTTTCTGTGTCGATCAGGAGAAGATCGGTGGGGTGAAATCGACACAGAAGTTCGCGCAAGCGCTTCACGGGTTCCTAACACTTGCCGCCGATACTCATCCCATCGCAGCCAGGAGAGAAGGAGTGAGTGATGGGCAAGAAGGTAATGGGCGCCCTGATCGCCGGGGGAATTCTCGTAGGTGCCGGGTTCATCTCGTCGGTCATATCGGCCCCGGGCACGGCAGTCGCCCAGGAGGATTCAGATACCCCGGATCAACACGGCCCGTTCCCTCGGGTAATGGGCTTCCTCGGTGACGTCCTCGACGAGCTCGTCGGAAAGGGCACCATCAACCAGTCGCAGGCCGACGCCATCGAGGCGGCCGCACAGGACAAAGCCGCACAGCTGAAGGAAGACTTCCAGACGCAGCGCGACCTGGTGAAGGGGCTACTCGAAGACGGTGTCATCACCAAGGACGAAGCGGCACAACTCCCCGCCAACAGCTTCCTCCTCTCAGACCGATTCGACGAGGCATGGGCCGACGGTCAGCTGACCCGTGACGAGATCGCAGAAGTCATCCCGCACCCCCGCCGGGATTGGTTCCGGCGTGGCTTCGGGATGGCCGCTCTCCTCGACGACGGCGGGATCGATCAGGCGGAGTACGACGCACTCCCCGACGACAACCCGCTCAAGAAAATCGACGTCTCCGAGTATCTCGCAGACGGAAAGATCACACCGGACGAGCTACGTGAGATCTTCAAAGATCTCATGCCGCCTCACTTCGGTGCGAGCGCCTAGGGCTACTTTTCCTCCCGACGACCAACAGCAACAACAGCCCAGGTACGAAAAGGCCCCCGGGTCACCGGGGGCCTTTCTCATGCCAGGAACTCGGTCACCCAGGCGTCGACGGGGGAGGCCAGGATCTCCTCGAGCCGGCCGCTCTGCACGACCTCGCCATCACGCATCAACGTCAGCCGGTCCGACATGGCCACCGCCTCGTCGCGATCGTGGGTGACCACCAACGCCGTCACCTCACGCTCCTCCAGGATGCGCCGGGTGTCCGTCACCAACCGTTGGCGCAAGCTCCGATCGAGCGCGCCCAGCGGCTCGTCCAGCATCACCAGCCGGGGGCGGGGGGCGAGAGTGCGTGCCAAAGCGACCCGCTGACGCTCTCCGCCGGAGAGCGAGTCGATCTGACGACCCTGAAAGCCTTCCAGGCCCACCCATGCCAGGGCTTCGGCAACGAGATCCCCGTCGGCATCTCGACCCGACATCCGCAGACCGAATCCCACGTTTCCGCCGACCGTCATGTGAGGGAAGAGGGCGTACCCCTGGAACATGAGCCCGAACTGACGCCGATGTGTGGGAACTCCAGCCATCGACTTCCCCTCCCACAGTATGTCTCCGCCGGCGGGCTCTATCAGCCCGGCGATGGCCCTGAGCAGAGTCGTCTTCCCCGAGCCGGATGGGCCCAGCACCGCGACGATCTCACTACCGGCCACCTCGAGGTCGACCTGGCGGAGTATGGGTTTCTCGTCGATGACGACGTCGAGACTCTCGACCTGCAACATCAGAACGTCCCCAACTCGCCGAATCGCGCCCTGTCGATCGCCAGCACCACACCGGCGGTCATGAGGGCGAGCACGACCGACATCGCCATCGCCATGCCGAACGATGCGGCACCTGGTCTCGACAACAGGCGGAAGATCATTATCGGGATGGTGGCCGTGTTCGGTCTCGCCACGAAGGAAGTGGCGCCGAACTCACCGAGTGAGATCACGAAGGCGAAGCCGGCGCCCACCATCGCGGCCCGGCTGACCATCGGCAGGTCGATCTCCCGCCATACCCGAAAGGGAGAGGCTCCGAGGACCGCTGCTGCCTCGCGCTCTTCGGGTGGGATGGAGCGAAGTGTCGGCACGGTTGCCCTCACGACGAACGGGACAGCGACCAGAGCCTGGGCGATCGGCACCAGCCAGGCCGACGCCCTCAGATCGAAGGGCCAATTCAGGGCGACGATGAAGCCAAATCCGATGGTCACCGCCGAAGTGCCCAACGGGAGCATGAGAGTCAGGTCGAACCACCGGGAGATCTGGCCGGAGCGGCCGGTGATGACCGTTGCCGCCATCACCCCCACGAGGGTCGCCAGCAGCATGGCCGCCAAGGCGAAGGTCAGGGAGTTCGAAACCGAGGAGACCGGGACTCCGACGACCGGGTCTTCCCGGAACAGACGGGTGTAGAAATCACCGCCGAGCGATCGCGACACCAGGACGCTCAATGGCACGGCCAAGGCAGCCAGCGTGCCCACTACCGCGGCGGCCAGCCCGTATCGAGCCCGGCCCCGGGCGCGCCGTCGATTCGAGCCCCGCTCGAGGGTCCATGCCACTGCCGTCTTCTCCTGATATCGGGCATACCAGTAGAGGGCGCCGGTGACCCCGAGCAGCTGGACGATGGCGAGTGACGCGGCCAAAGGAAGGTCGAAGAGTGTCACCGCCTGCCGGTAGATCTCGACCTCCAGCGTGGCGTATTGGAAACCGCCGAGGATCAAGACGACCCCGAAGGAGGTGAAGGTGAAGAGGAACACGATCGACGATGCCGCGGCGATGGCCGGTCGCAGGAGAGGCAGCGTCACGTGACGGAAGACCCTCCAACCCGAAGCGCCCAACACCCTCGCCGCCTCCTCGAGACGGGGGTCGATCCGGGACCAGAGCGTCGACACCGTGCGCACCACCACCGCAACGTTGAAGAACACGTGAGCGACGAGGATCGCCCCGATCGAGTCGCGCCAGCCAAGAGCGACGAATGCGGTGCCCACCACCACGGTGGGCAACACGAACGGGACCGTGACCAAGGCCATCACCAGTCTCCTCCCCTTGAAATCGAAAGAGGAGACGGCCCAGGTGAGAGGGGCGGCCGCGAGCAGGGTCAGCACTGTCGACACGACTGCCTGCCACAGGGTGAACCAGCCGACCTTGAACAAACGGGCCTGAAGCCCGGTCGAGCCGGCGCCCATCTCCGATAGCCCCAGACCGAGGATGCGAATCAGGGGATAGGCGAAGAAGTAGCCGATGAAGACGACGGGGACGACAGACACTGCCACCCATCCCCATCTGACCCGTCTCACGATCCCTGCATCACCCCGATCCACTCGTCGATCCAGCGGTCGCGATTCTCGGCGATGTAGCTCGGGTCGAGCCGGGCAGGCGCGTCCGGGATGATGGTGTAGTCGACAAACTCCTGGGGCAGGACGGCCTCGGCGTTGGCGGGGAAGACGAACCAGGTGAGGGGGATCCCCTCCTGGAACTCGACCGAGAGCATGAAGTCCACGAGCTCTCCCGCAGCCTCGGGATACTCGGTACCGGCGAGGATCCCGGCGTACTCCACCTGGCGATAGCAGCCGGCCTCGATGACACCGGTCGGAGCTTCGGTCAACGGCTCTTCGGCATAGATGACCTCGGCGGGTGGGGACGAGGCATACGACATCACTATCGAGCTGTTGCCCCCGTATCTGGTGAAGTCCGCGTAGTAGGCAGTGTTCCAGTCGGCGGCGACGCTGATACCGGCGTCTCTAGCTGCCGACCACCAATCGAGCCATCCGCCCTCACCGAATGTGTCGATGGTGGCGAGCATGAAGGCGAGGCCGGGGGAGGACGTCGCCGGGTGTTCCACAGTCGTGTGCCCGGCGTAGACGTCTGTCTTGAAGGCGTCCAGGTCGCTGGGGACGGGAATCTGTGCGGCGTCGAACCAGCCCTTGTCATAGTTGAAACAGACGTCCCCGTAGTCGATAGGTGTCACATGTGGGTCGGTGTCTCCGAGCGACTCGATCAGCGAGTCGAGGTTTGCCGAGCGGTACTCGGTGAATATCCCCTGGTCGAGGGTCCGCGACAGAAAGGTGTCGTCGACCCCGAACAGGACGTCCGCCAGCGGGTTGTCCTTGGTGAGAACGGCCTGGTTGACCAGTGCGCCGGCGTCACCGGCGGCGAGCACATCGACTTGGATCCCGGTCTGCTCGGTGAAAGCGGCGAAAGTGGAATCATCAACGCCTTCGGCGAACGAGTCGTGCGCTATGACCGTGAGCTTGTCCGGCGTCGCACCGATCGACGAGGTGGTCTCGGTGCCGTTGGAGCATGCGGCCAAGGCGGCGACGAGAAGCGTGATGGTCAGTGTGGATCTCGTGTGTCTCATCGTTTCCTCTCTCTCCGGGAGCGATGAGCCCGAGTCCCTGCGCCGGCATTACCCGTATCAGGTTCGTGCGGTCGAAGTCTTCCAGACTCCCTCTCAGCCCGGTATCACCGAGCTCCCGTTGCGACCGAGTGTAGATGGATCGCTGTGAAACGCCGTAGGGACGAAATACCGTCCCTAGAGAATTAGGAAAGGCGAAGTCGCTCGACCATCAAAACGGGGCGATGGCGATGACGGTGTTGTGGCCGCCGAAGCCGAAGGAGTTGGAGAGGACGGGCCCGGGTTCCCATGGGCGCACTTCACGGACGATGTCGTGGAGGGGGATCTCGGGGTCCTGGTTGGTCAGTCCGATGTTGGCGGGTAGCTCCTGCCGCCGGATCGCTTCGACGACGACGGCGGCTTCGATGGATCCTGAGGCACCCAGCACGTGCCCGGTCGACCCCTTGATGGACGACACGGCCGGCTGGTCGTCTCCGAAGATCCTCTCGATGACACCGCCCTCGGTCTTGTCGTTGAGGTCCGTCCCGGTGCCGTGGGCATTGATGTACACGACGTCCGTGGGGCTCAGCCCCGAGTCTTCGAGGGCGAGGCGCATGGCACGCTCTGCCCCGTCACCGGCCGGATGGGGCGCGGTTATGTGATGGGCATCCGCCGTGGAGGCACCACCGAGGATCTCGGCGATGGGTGTCGCTCCGCGGGCCTCTGCCACGTCCAGGGCCTCGAGGATCAGGACCGCACCTCCCTCTCCCATCACGAACCCGTCGCGGTCGATGTCGAAGGGGAGGGCGTAGCCGCTCGGTGACAGGGCCCGGGCCGCGCGGAATCCTTCTCTGGCGGTGTCCCTCGCCGCGGCCTCGGCACCGCCGACCACGGCCGCATCGGCGTATCCCCACTGGATGAGTCTCAGACCGTCGACCACGGACTGGCTCCCTGCCGCGCAAGCCACGACGGGGGTGGAGACCTGGCCGCCGAACCCGTACTTGATGGATATCGCGGCGGCGGCGGCGTTGGCCATCATCATCGGAATCTGGAACGGTGAGACTCGGGGCTCCTCCTTGTCCGATTCGTGGACGAGTGTCTCGAGGGATTCCAGCCCTCCGATGCCGGTTGCCAACGCGACTGTGACCCGATTGGGGTCGACGTCGAGCTCGCCGGACTCAGCGAACGCCTCGTCTGCGGCGACCAGGGCGAACTGCGTGAATCTGTCGAGCCGCCGGCTCTCCCTTTTTGGGATCCACGGCTCGGGGTCCCAGTCGACGACCAACCGTGGGGCAGGTCCTGGCTGCTCCTCGAGGCCCTTCCACAGGCCGTCCATGCCGATGCCAGAGGCTGCGATGGCTCCCACGCCGGTGACGACAACACGTCTCTTGCTCATTGCGCTGATTCTGCCCTCTTCACTCGCTTGGGAAAACCGTACGTTGCAGCTTCCGCATTCCGTTGATCCACCGGTCGTAGTCGTTTGCCTTGTTTTGGAAGTACTGCGCCACCTCGGGATGGGGGAGGATGAGAAACCTCTCGTCACTCAATCCGGCGACGACGGTCTCTGCCACGTCGGATGGCTCCAGAGTGTTGTTCCTCCCCAGCGCCTGAAACGACTTCGACCCGACGATCAGAGGGGTGTTGACGAACTGGGGGCACAGAGCGCTCACCTTCACGCCGGCGTCACCGTACGTAACCGCGATCCATTCGGCGAATGCGAGGGTGGCGTGCTTGGTCACCGAGTACTGGGCGGCCTTCAGGTTGGTGAGCAGCCCGGCGGCGGACACGGTGGCCAGGAAGTAGCCCTCTCCCCGCGCCATCCACCCGGGCACGAGATACTTGGCGGCGTGGATGTGGGACAGGGTGTTTACACGCCACATCCGGTCCCATAGCTGCGGGTCGGCCTGTTCGTCGCCCACGGTCCCGATGCCGGCGTTGGCGCAGAACAGGTCGATGGGCCCGAAACGCTCTTCCGTCCCCTCGATCAGCTCCCGATTGGAGCTCTCGTCGGAAACGTCGGTGAAAACTGCGACACCGCCGGCCTCGTCGGCCACCTGTGAGGCTTCCTCGAGGTTGAGATCCGCGATGACGAGGGCGGATGGGCGCTCTCTGGCGAAACGTCGCGCCATCGCCGCTCCGATGCCGCTGCCACCACCGGTGATGACGATGACCTTGTCGTGCAGCTCCACCGATGTGAGCCTAGAGATCAGGGCTGAGCTCCCGGCGTCGGTTCACGAACGACCGGTCAGGAGAGGTGGGCTTCTGTCAGCAGACCGGCGCCGGCCTTGATGGTCGGAATGAGGCCGTTGGCGCGGGGCAGCAGATGCTCGCCGTAGAAGCGGGCGGTCACGACCTTGTCCGCGAGGAACATTTCGTCGAAGCCACCCGGCTCACTCTTGGCCGCGACGGCCGAAACCGCCATCAGCCATCCTCCGAGAACTGTCCCGAACTGGGTCAGGTACGGGCTGGCTGCCGCCAGGGCGTCGTCGATGCCGCCCTCGGAAAGGCGGCTCCCGAGCCACGTCGACGTCTCGGCAAGGCCCTGTATCGCGGTGGTCAGCTCGTCGCGGAAAGCGCCGAGATCCTCATGGTCGCTCATCTCCCCGAGGACGGCGGTCATCTCGGTGATGAGCGACTCGACCACCGCTCCGTTGTCGACGGGGACCTTACGTAGGACCAGATCGATGGCCTGTATGCCGTTGGTTCCCTCGTATATGGGCGCGATGCGGGCGTCCCGGTAGAACTGGGCGGCTCCGGTCTCCTCCACGTAGCCCATGCCGCCATGTATCTGGATGCCGAGAGAGGTCATCTCCACGCCGAGGTCGGTCATCCACGCCTTGACGATCGGGGTGAGCAGCGCCAACCGCTTCGACGCGGCTTCTGTCTCTTCGTCGGTCTCGCCGTGCAGCGACACGTCGCCGACTTGTGCAGTGAGGTAGAGCAGGCAGCGCATCGCCTCGGCATTGGCCTTCATCGTCAGGAGCATCCGTCTCACGTCGGGGTGCTCGACGATCGCCACGCTGTCGGCTGACGAGGAGCCGATGGGGCGTCCTTGAATGCGCTCCCGGGCGTAGGCGAGAGCGTGCTGATACGCCCCCTCCGTGAGGGCGAGGCCTTCCATTCCCACACCGACGCGGGCGACGTTCATCATGGTGAACATGTTGTGCATGCCTGCCATCTCGTCACCGACGAGATAGCCGACGGCTCCGCCGCCGGCGTCGCCGAAGGAGATCACGCAAGTGGGGGAGGCGTGTATTCCCAGCTTGTGCTCTATCGAGACGATTTTGTAGTCGTTGCGCTCACCGGGATTGCCGTTGGAGTCGAGGACGTACTTGGGGACCAGGAACATCGATATCCCTCGTGTCCCGGGTGGCGCTCCCTCGGTGCGGGCGAGGACCATGTGGATGATGTTGTCGGTCAGGTCGTGGTCACCCCAGGTGATGAAGATCTTGGTCCCGAACAGCCGATAGGTCCCGTCTTCTCGTTTGACCGCCTTGGTGCGCAGGGCGCCGACGTCGGACCCGGCCTCCGGTTCTGTCAGGTTCATGGTGCCGGTCCACTCTCCGCTGACGAGCCGCTCCAGATAGGCCCGCTCCATCTCCTCGGTCCCGTGGGCGACGATCGCCTCCACCGTCCCCTGGGTGAGCATCCCGCACAGGGAGAAGGCCATGTTGGAGCTCTTGAACATCTCCTGGATGACCACGCCGACGAGGTAGGGAAGCCCACCGCCACCCCAGTCGGCAGGCAGGTGCGCCCCGGGCCAGCCCGACTCGACCATCTTGGCGTAGGCCTCGCGGAATCCCTCCGGTGTGTGGACGTTGCCGTCGGCATCGAGTGTCGAGCCCTGTTCGTCGCCGACGCGGTTCAATGGGGCCATCACCTCGGAGAAGAAGCGTCCCGCCTCTTCGAGAATGGTCGCGACCGTTCCAGGGTCGGCGTGCTGGTACCCGTTCAGCTTGGACACGCGCTCGAGATCGGCCACGTGGCTGAGCACGAAGTTGAAGTCTTGGAGCGGAGGCTCGTAACCGGACATGGGGTAAATCGTAGTTTCGGACCTCGCCATCCCGTTCTGTGAGGGTTTTGCCGTACTCAATACGGACAAACCCTCACAGAACGAATAGGAGGGGCGGCGCGAGAGGGTGAGTCAGGCGAGGATGCGGTCGACCAGGTCGGGGAGGACCTCGCCGATGCCGGCATCGATCTTGGCGGCCGCCACGAAGTCTGCCTCGGTGACTCCCCGGTTGACGATCACGATCGGCTTGCCCTGTTGAGCCGCCCGCATGACGACGTCGGAGGCGGGCCACACCGAAACCGTGGACCCGACCACCAGCACGGCGTCTGACATGGCCAGGAACAGTGATGCCCGGCGGATCTCGGTCTCAGGGAGCATCTCGCCGAACATGATCGTATCCGTCTTCACCAGACCGCCGCAGTCGGGGCACGTCGGGTCCTCGTCTCCGGCCTCGACCCATTCGAGGACGTTCTCTGTCGGCCATCTGCCGTCACACGACAGACAGTGGCTATTGCGGACGTTGCCATGCAGCTCGGCGACCATGTCGCCTTCCAGGCCCGACTTGTGATGGAGCCCGTCGATGTTCTGGGTGACCACGCCGGCGAGCCGTTTCGCATCTTGGAGCCTGACGATTGCCATGTGGCCCTTGTTGGGCTGGACGGTGGAGCGGGCACCCCACAACTCACCGTCGAGGTGCATTCGCCACCCCTGCACCCGAAGCTCCCGGCTCTCCACGTAACGGCCGATGTTGAAGTCGTCGGGATCCACCTTGGTCCACAATCCGTCAGGTCCACGGAAGTCCGGGATGCCCGACTCGGTGCTCAGCCCGGCCCCGCTGAACACGAGTATCCGCTCGGCCTGCGCAAGCGCAGCAGCTGCTCGATCGATGGCTTGGGGCATCAACCCCTGTCTACCCGAATCGCGTCGGTAAAGAAGGTCCTCACCGTCGGGTAGGCCAGTTCGACGGTGGGGTGCTCGGCGAAGGAGTCGAGAATGGCCCGCCAGATCCGGTCTTCACGTCCCCTTCGTGTGCGCGCCTCGACCAGGAACCGTGCCGTGAGGAGAACGCCGCTGTCCCTGACGGTGAGGTACACCGCCGGTGTCAGCGTCCCGACCCGGATCGAGTAGCGACGGGCCGTAGACCTGATGTTCGCCCCGGCAGTCCCCTCGACGTCGGGGGCATCGTGCTCGAGCACGTCGAGCATCAGCTTCTCCGCCAGCTTCCAGTCAGACTCGAAGGTGACGAGGACCGGGATCTCGTGCCAGACATAGCCGAACCCTTCGGTGTAATTGGCGACCTCTGTGGTGAAGACGATGCCGTTGGGGATGTGGACCAGCCGACCCGTGGACTGCTCGGCGTCAACCCATCCGTTGACCTCCATGAGGGAGAACCGGAACAGCCTGACGTCGACGACATCTCCCTTGAACCCGTCGACCTCTATGCGATCGCCCACCTGAAACGGCCTCCGGCTGAGGATGTAGACCCACCCGGCCATGTTCTTCAACACGTCGCCCAGGGCGATGGCGATGCCGGCGGAGACGAGCCCGAGATAGGTGGGGAGACTGCTGAAGGCGTCCACCCAGACGAAAGCCGCCGTGATCACGAAGATGGCCGTGGCCATGTAGTTGACGATCTTGTTGGCGCGGTACGCCGCCGTTGCGTCCTCGACATTCCCGTGGATCAGCCGACGGGCGAGGCGACGCAGGACCAGGACCACGAGGAGGGCGACCAGCGTCCAGATGATGTTGAGCAGTGCCTGCTCGGAGATCCCGAGAGATTTGGCGAGGTCCTGCACGTGGCGATTATCGATGCGAGGTCTTGAATCCCGGGGGAATTCGGCCGGTAGGCTCACGCCGTGCGCAACGGCGAAGACCAGCATCCCGACACCACGTCGGTGGGTCTCGGCTACGAGGCGGCTGAACATCTCGGCTCGCTGAAGCTGCCCATCTACGAGACGTCGACGTTCGTGTTCGAGAGTGCCGAGGAGGGCAAGCGGTTCTTCGAGCAGGCCTACGGTGAGGATGCCGATGCCGACGCCGGCTACATCTACAGCCGTCTCGACTCCCCGAACCTGCGTCCGGCCGAGGCCCGTCTCGCCCGCTGGGAGGAAGCCGAGGAGGGGTTGCTCTTCGGGAGCGGGATGGGGGCGATCACGACCGTTCTGCTCACTTTTCTTCGCCCCGGTGACCAGGTTCTCTACTCGAACCCGGTCTATGGCGGAACTGCGGCGCTCATGCGGGGGTTGCTGACCGAGTTCGGTGTCGAGTGTGTTCCCTTCTCCGAGGGCGTCGACCCTGCCGGTCTGGCCGACGGCGAGAGGCTGGCGATGGTGTACGTGGAGACGCCGGCCAATCCGACGAATGCCCTGTTCGATATCGAGTCTTCAGCGGAGCTGGCTCATACCCACGGCGCGAGGCTGGTCGTGGACAACACGTTCCTGTCCCCCGTGTGGCAGAGGCCGATCGCCCACGGCGCCGATCTCTCACTCCACTCGGCGACGAAATACCTGGGTGGTCATAGCGACCTCACCGCAGGCGCGGTTTGCGGTGGCAGGCACGACATCGCCGCCCTCCGTCGCACCCGCTATGAGATCGGGACCACTCCGAGCCCATCGACCGGCTGGCTTCTCACCAGGAGCCTGGAGACCCTTCGTCTCCGAGTGGAGCGACAAACAGAGAACGCCACCCGGATCGCAGAGTTTCTCGATCGTCACCCCAAGGTGACGCTGGTACGGCATCTCAGCCTCCTTCAGCCAGGGGATCCGGGGCATGACATCTACAAGAGACAGTGTCTCGGGCCGGGAGCGATGATCTCGTTCGAGATCGACGGTGAGGAGGCCGAGGTGTTCCGTTTCCTCAATGCCATGTCGGTGGTGCGTCTGGCGACCTCTCTGGGAGGCACCGAGTCTCTGGCGTCGCATCCCTGGACGATGGCCCCGCCGACGCTGCCCGCCGAGCAGAAGCTGTCGATCGGGGTTACCCCCGGCCTGGTGCGTCTTTCGGTCGGGATCGAGAACATCTCCGATCTGATCCGCGATCTCGATCGAGCGTTGACGGCCGTTTAGGTCACGCGCTCCTCTCAGCAGAGCTGCAGGTTCGCTCGTTTGACCACTCTATGAGTCGATATACCCATACGTGACCACTCTCTGCGCGGGATAGGCTTATGCAGGGACGAAGTGGGGAGGCGAAGTGACGAGAAGGTCATTAGCACTGAAGAAGCTCTTGCTCTTCATGGTCGCGGTGGCGCTGATCCTGGCCGCAGGTTTGGCCGTGATGTTCGTCGAATAGTTGTCACAGGTGCTCCCTACCCGGAGCTGAGGGGGTGGCCCGTACGGGCCACCCCCTCAGCTCCGGGTAGGGAGCACCT
>JBAVPF010000230.1:0-4125 GCA_049692815.1 Acidimicrobiia bacterium | reverse complement strand
CCGGTGAACAGCATCCGCTTTGCCCGCTGGGCACCGATGCGGAAGGCCCACAGACCGACCGACGGACAGCCCCAGACGCGGGCCGGCGGATAGCCGATGCGGGCGTCGTCGGCCATCACGATCAGGTCACAGCAAAGAGCGATGTCCGAGCCCCCGGCCACGGCGAATCCACGCACCTTGGCGATGGTCGGCTTGTGCGACCGCCACAACGTCATGAAGTCCTGTGTGTTCCGATGCATCATGGCGAAGTCGATCATCGGGTCCCATGGCATCTCCTGGCTGTAGGGGGCGTCGCTGCTCTCGGCGTATTCCTTGAGGTCGTAGCCGGAGCAGAAGGCACGTCCGGCGCCGGTGACGACGATGACGTGCACGTCATCGTCGTCGTTCGCCCGTTCGACAGCCTCCCTGATCTCCGTCGGCATGGGCTCGACGATCGCATTCAGCCGCTCGGGCCGATTGAGCGTGATGGTCGCCACCCGATCGTCGACGTCGTAGAGGAGGGTGTCGTAGCTCATGAGGCGAGCGTATCGGGATGAGTCGAGGGCCAGCGTGTGCCAGCCAATCGCTGTCAGCGTGCCGGGTGGTCCCAGGCGTCCTCGGGCCGGCCCGTGTCGATGCTCCACCGGGGGAGGAAGAATTGAACCAGCGGCCCGATGAAGAGGGCGAAGGCGATGGTCCCCACGCCGAAGGTCCCACCCATGAGGATCCCGGTGACGAGGACCGCCACCTCGAGCCCCCATCGAGTCAACCGGATCGAGAGACCCCGTCGGGAGATGGCGGTCATGAGCCCGTCCCTCGGGCCAGGGCCGAGGTTGGCGCCGATGTACATCCCCGAGGCCACCCCGATGAAGAGGATTCCCGCGGCCAGCATCAGCCCTCGCAGCCATAGGGCCGCGGGCTCGGGCAGGACCAGGACGGTGATGTCGATGACGGCGCCGATGAGGATGGCGTTCAACAACGTGCCCGCCCCGTATCTCTCCCGTAGGGGCAGCCATATCAGAAGCACCACGAAGGAGATGATGATCGACCAGGTGCCCACACTCAGGCCAAGCTGTTCGGCTAGACCTTGGTGGAGCACGTCCCAGGGTGGGAGACCGAGGCCGGACTGGAGCATGCACCCGATCCCCAGGCCGAACAGGACGAGGCCGGCGACGAGTTGGGCGATGCGTCGGGACAGATTCTTGCCGCGGACGGGGATGAACATGGCCGACGGACGCTAACAATGGTCACAACGCGACGAAGGACCTTCGAGAATGGCCATCGACTTCACCGCGATCGACGCGGCCGGCAACCCGTGGACTCTGTCCGATCATCTCGACGCCGCCGCGGTCATCACTTTCCACCGAGGGGATTTCTGAACGTACTGTCACGGCCAGTTGGCCGTCATGGCGCACCGACACGACGACTTCCTGGAGCGGGGCGGACGTGTCTACGGCCTCAGTGCCGACACCGCCGAGATGAATGCGGCGATGATGGAGAAGCTGGCCCTTCCCTTCACGATATTGTCGGATCCGGACCGTGACCGGGCGATCACACCCCTCGGATTCGCCGACGCGGACGATCCCCGGCGCATATCCCGCCCGGCCACCATCGTCGTCTCGCCGGAGGGCGAGATCGTCTTCTCCGTCGTGGGTCGCGACTACGCCGACCGCCCCGACGAGGACCTGTTGTTGGAGAAGCTGGCAGCCCTCGATCTGGCTCCGACCACGCAGCAGACGCCGGTCGTCGGCGAGGCTGTCCCCGGCCCGACGGCTCCGCCCTACAAGGCGCTGGCCCCCTACTTCAGGGGAGCCAAGTTCGCGGTTCTCGCCGTCCGGTCACGTCATCGCGATCTGGGAGAAGGGCTTCGGGACGATCTCAAGGGCTACGTGCACATGGTGGAGCGATACATAGAGGCATTGCCTGCCGTGGAGGAGCGCAAGGCTTAACCTCCTCCCATGGAGGGCGCTCGAGTTCAGCTCTTCGTCACCTGTCTGGTCGACGCTCTCGCCCCGCACGTGGGCCGGGCCACGGTCGCCGCTCTGGAGAAGGCAGGCTGTGAGGTGGATTTTCCTGCCGGCCAGGGGTGTTGTGGACAGCCGGCATTCAACGTGGGCCTGCTCGACGACGCCCGGGCCATGGCCGCGCGAACACTCGAGGTCCTCGACGGGACCGAGGGCCCGATCGTGCTCCCGTCCGGCTCGTGTGCGGTGATGATCCGCTCCCACTACCCCGATCTCTTTGCCGACGGGGACTTGTCGGAGGTCGCAGAGCGGGTCGGTGGGAGAGTCAGGGAGCTCACCGAGTATCTCGTGGACGACCTCGGATCGAACCTCACCGCTAGATGCGAGGGGTGCGCCGTTGCTTATCACTACTCGTGTCACGGTCTGAGGGATCTGGGCTTGTCAGGGCAGGCCGACCGATTACTCGAGGGCGTCGAAAGGGTCCCACTCGAGGACGATGTCGTCTGCTGCGGCTTCGGAGGGATCTTCTCGATAGAGATGCCGGCGGTCTCCACCGCGATGATGAACGAGAAGCTGGACAAGATCGTCGAGTCGGGGGCGGACACCGTCGTCGGTGGTGACGTCTCCTGTCTTCTCCACCTGCAGGGGGGTTTGCGGAGGAGGGGCGTCGACATCGCCTTCAAGCACATCGCAGAGCTGCTCGGAGAGGCATGACCGAGCCGGTTGCCTTTCTCTCCAGGGCGGAGGCCCTCATCGGCAGTGCCGAGGCGGCCGCCGTCGCCCGCGGGGCCAAGTCGTTCCTGGAAAAGCGGGATACCGCCCGCGACCAATTCCCCCTCTTCGACGACATGAGGGAGCGGGCCCGGTCGATCCGGCTCCACTCCCTGGCCAACCTCGACAGACTGCTCGCCAGGTTCGCCGACGCCCTGGAGGCAGCAGGTGGGCAGGCTCACTGGGCCGAGGACGAAGAGGACGCCAACCAGATCGTCTCACGGATCCTCGGGGCATCGGGTGCCCGGGAGGTGGTGAAGTCGAAGTCGATGGTGACCGAGGAGATCGAGCTGAACAGTCATCTCGAGGGCGACGGGTTGACCGTCGTGGAGACAGACCTCGGCGAATTCATCGCCCAACTCGCCGGCGACACCCCTTCGCACATCATCGCCCCCATCCTCCACATGACGCGTCAGGACGTGGGCACGCTGTTCAGCCAGAAGCTGGGCGTTCCATACACCGACGACCCGTTTGCCCTCAACCGGATCGCACGTGAGCACCTGCGTCGGATCTTTCTCGAGGCCGACGCCGGCATCTCCGGGGTCAACGTGGCCGTCGCCGAGTCGGGCTCGATCGTGCTGGTCACCAATGAAGGGAACGGGAGACTGGCAACCACGGCTCCCCGAGTCCACATCGCTCTCATGGGGATGGAGCGCATCGTTCCCAGATGGGAGGATGCCTCGGTCGTGCTGGAGGTGCTGGCCCGCTCCGCCACCGGTCAGAGGCTCTCCTCGTACACCAACGTCATCACCGGCCCGCGCCGCGAGGGCGATGCCGACGGGCCGGAGGAATTGCACGTGGTGATCCTCGACAACGGCCGCTCCCGGGTCCTGGCGGGGGAGACGGCGGAGATCCTCGCCTGCATCCGATGTGGAGCCTGCCTCAACGTGTGCCCGGTGTTCAGGACGGCAGGTGGCCACGCATACGGGACCGTCTACTCGGGCCCGGTCGGGTCGGTGGTGACCCCTGGTCTCTCCGGCATGGATCCCTGGTGGGAGCTGCCCTACGCCTCGACTCTCTGCGGTGCCTGCCAGGAGGTGTGCCCGGTTCGGATCGAGATACCCCGGATGCTGCTCGAGCTGCGCCGTCAGGCCGCGGCCGAAGGGCGTCTACCCAGATGGCTCTCCAAGGGCATGGCGCGATATGCGGCCGTCACCAACGAACCGGCTCGATGGCGACGCGCCAAGCGGTGGGCGTCGCGGCTGAGCGCTCCCCTGTCGTCGCGGGGGTGGATGACACGCATCCCCGGTCCCGGGCGCGGCTGGACGGTGTCCCGTGACCTGCCCCGACCGGCCGCAGAGCCGTTCGAGAAGTGGTGGAGGTCGAATCGTGAGACGTGACGCCTTCCTCAGCCGGGTCGCCCAGGCCACGCTCACGGCCAAGCTGCCGATGCCACCGAAAGTGCCCGATG
>JBAVPF010000229.1:0-5011 GCA_049692815.1 Acidimicrobiia bacterium | reverse complement strand
CCCAACATCTCCCAGTGAGCCGGTATCCACGCCCCCATGCAGAGGATCACCACGTCGGCCTCTATCCGCCCCTGCGACGTCTCCACGGCCTTGACCTCGCCGCCCTGGACGTCATAGCCGGTGACTTCGACCCCGGAGACGATGCTCACCCCGTGGCGCTCGCAGAGCTGCGCCAGCCCGGAGACGGCTCGAGCCGTCCCGGCGTAGCCGGACAGCTTCTCGTGGATGACCACGTCGATGGTGTGGTGCTTGAAGTCGGGCCACACCGCCGTGAGAAAGTCCCGAGCCTCCTCTCCGACGTAGAGGTCGGACGAGTAGCCGACCGAGTTCTGGCTCTTGTGGATCTTCTCGTACTCGGCGATCTGGTTCTCCTCGCCACAGGAGATGTACCCGACCTGTTGGAACCCGAGGAGCACGGGGTCGTAGTTCCAAACGTCCACGGACTCCCGGATGAGGGCGTGCAGGGGCTCTGTCATGTAGAAGTTGCGCACGCACCCGCAGGCGATCCCGGTCGCACCCGCCCCCGGCCGGGTCTTGTCGAGGAGGACGATGTCGTGACCGCTTCCCAGCTCCATGGCGAGATGCCAGGCGGTGCTCATTCCGTGGACTCCTGCGCCCACGATCACGTACGTTGCCGAGTCGGGAAGACGGGTCATGCTGCGGACACTATCGACGTGCCGGTCCCGGGACCACCTCGACTCAGTGGCCGCGTGTCTTCCTCACCCTGAAGAACGTGGCTATCGCAGTGAATGCCCAGAGGAGGGTCATGCCCACAACCGCCATCACCGCCCAGGGCACGAACACGAACATGAACGAGACCTCGAACCGCGGGTAGTGGAGCCATGCCACCATGCCCATGATCCACAGACCGCCTATTGCGACGACCGTCAGGATGAGCAACCCCAGACCGCGCACTACGTGCCAGTCGCCTCCCATAGCCTCAGAATCTAGGCCCCAAAAGGGCCCCCCGAGCACACCAAATCGCATCGACGCGGAGTAACTAGCGCGCGTGACAGGTCTCACACGTGTCGCACCCAGGGCGGATAGTCTGGGCGACGATGAGAGCCGCAGTCCTCAGGGAGGTCGGTCAGCCCCTCTCCGTCGAGGACATCGAGCACGGCGACCCCGGTTCTTTCGAGGTGCTGGTTCGGGTGGCCGCCGCAGGTCTCTGTCACAGTGACGTCAGATTCATGGAGGGCTCGTATCCGCTGCCTCTGCCCGCGGTGCTGGGCCACGAGTCCGCCGGCGTCGTGGAGGCGGTGGGCTCGTCGGTGAGCCACGTCCAGGCCGGGGATCACGTCGTCACTTTCCTGTCGGTGTTCTGCGGCAGCTGCTCATACTGCGTCTCGGGGCAGACCCACAACTGCATCAACCGCGCGGCGACCCAAAGAAGACGCGACCAGCCCCCTCGCCTCGCCAGAGACGGCGAGCCCTTGCACCAGTTCCTGAATCTCGCCTCGTTCGCCGAGCGCATGCTCATACACGAGAACGCCCTGGTGAAGGTGACCGAGGAGATACCCCTCGACAAGGCAGCCCTGCTCGGCTGTGGTGTGGCGACAGGGTTGGGCGCAGTCTTCAACACCGCCGGGGTGAGACCGGGCGAGAGTGTGGCGGTCATCGGGTGCGGTGGTGTCGGTCTCAGCGCCGTGCAGGGGGCGCGCATCGCCGGGGCTGGGACGATCGTCGCCCTCGACCGCATCGACCAGAAACTGGCCCTGGCCTCCTCACTGGGAGCCACGCACACCATCAATGTGTCGGAGGGCGACCCGGTCGCGTCAGTCAGGGAGCTGACGGACGGTCTCGGTGTTGACAACTCGTTCGAGGCGATCGGCAACACGACCACGACCGAGATGGCATTCGCCATGCTGCGCAAGGGCGGGACGGCCACGCTCATCGGGCTAATACCGGTGGGACAGAAGGTGAGCATCCCGGGTGTCGACCTCATCGACGAGAAGCGGCTCCAGGGATCCAACATGGGGTCGAACCGTTTTCGCGTCGACATTCCCCGGTATGTGCAGATGTACCTCGACGGGAGGCTCAACCTCGACGACATGGTCACCGAGACGATGCCGTTGGAGGAGATAAACCGCGGCTTCGATCACATGCGTACCGGGAAGGCAGCGCGCAATCTCGTTGTCTTCGGCTGAATCTGTACGCTGAAACGGAGAGGACGATCCTCCCCGAGACGAGTTGACGAAAGGAGGTGAAGTGTGAAACGCGACTACGCACGGCTCACCCGGCCCATGGTCCGCAAGGGCGGCGAGCTGACCCCGGTCGGCTGGGACGAGGCGATCACGACCGCGGCTGAGGGTCTCTCCCGATACGGGGGCGACTCCTTCGGGATGTTCAGCTGTTCGAAGGCGACCAACGAGGTCAACTACATCGCCCAGAAATGGGCACGCACCGTGATGGCCTCCAACAACATCGATAGCTGCAACCGCACTTGACACGCTCCTTCGGTCGCCGGTCTGGCGGCAGTGTTCGGAGCGGGCGGTGGAACCAGCTCGTATCGCGAGATCGAGGAGACCGATCTCATCATCATGTGGGGCTCGAACGCGCGCGAGGCCCATCCCATCTTCTTCCATCACGTCCTCAAAGGGGTCCGCAACGGGGCACGGATGTTCGCCGTCGACCCCAGGCGAACGTCGACGGCAGCGTGGGCCGACGTCTGGCTGGGCATTGACGTCGGATCTGACATAGCGCTGGCGAACGCGGTGGGTCGTGAGATCATCGCCTCGGGCCTCCAGAACGATGAGTTCATCGCTGAGGCCACGGAGGGCTTCGACGAATACGCCGCCGCGGTGGAGCCGTACACGTTGGCGCGGGCGGAGGAGACAACCGGGGTGCCGGCGGCCGCGATCAGGCAGCTGGCACACGAGTACGCCAACGCTTCGACGGCACAGCTGTGCTGGACCCTGGGGATCACCGAGCACCACAACGCCACCGACAACGTCCTCGCCCTCATCAACCTCTCTCTGCTCACGGGTCACGTCGGCCGTTACGGGTCAGGCCTGGTCCCGGTCCGCGGCCAGAACAACGTCCAGGGCGGAGGCGACATGGGTGCCCTCCCCAACAAGCTCCCCGGTTTCCAGGACGTGGAGAATGCCGATCTGCGGGGCAAGTTCGAGGCGGTCTGGGGAAACGAGATCCCGGCAAAGGCCGGTCGTCACATAAGCCTGATGCACGAGGCCATGGACGAAGGGATTCTCAAGTGCCTGTTCGTGCTCGGAGAGAACCCGATGCAGTCGGAGGCGGACTCGGGGGAGATGCGTCATCGTCTTCATGGCCTCGAGTTCATGGTCGCCCAGGACATCTTTCTCACGGCGACGGCAGAGGTCGCCGACGTGGTCCTGCCCGCTGCGGGTTGGGGCGAGTCAGACGGGAGCTTCACCTCCAGCGAGCGCAGGGTGCAACTGGTGCGAAAGGTGGTCGACCCGCCAGGTGAGGCCCGTGACGACATCGAGATCCTCAGTGATCTCGCCCGCGCCATGGGCCACGATTGGCAGACACCGACCGCCCAGGAGGCATGGGATGAGATGCGGTCTCTCTCCCCGCTGCACGGCGGGATGTCGTATGCGCGGCTGGAATCGATGGGTGGCATCCAGTGGCCGTGCCCGGACGAGACCTCTGACGGCTCGCTGTTCCTCCACGGGCGTCTCTGGGAGAGGCCGGTCACGACACGTCGTGCCCCATTCATCGCCGTGGAGTACGAGCCGCCGCTCGACGAGCTGACCGAAGAGTTCCCCACCCGTCTCACCACGGGCCGGCGTCTCGACTCATACAACACCGGTGTTCAGAGTGGCCGTTACACGTCACCGAGGAGGATCTCGGGGTCCATCGATCTCTCCCCCGAGGACGGGGCCGACCTCGGTGTCGCCGAGGGAGACCGGGTTCGGGTCGTCTCCCGGCGGGGCAGCCTCGAGGCCCCGGTGCGTTTCGATCGGTCGCTGCGACCGGGTCTGGCCTTCATGTCGATCCACTTTCCGGACGAGACCGACGTCAATGTGCTCACCCTCGACGCCTGGGATCCCAAGTCGGGCACCGCCGAGTTCAAGGCGACTGCAGTGCGCGTGGAGGCGATCGCCTAGTGGACCTCCGTCTCATGCTGGAGCGGCCAACGGAAGCCGAGAGGATCGCGGTCGACGCCCTTCTCGGCCAGGAACCGGGGTTCGACGGCCGGGCGGTCTTCGGGGGTCATGCCGTCCGCGAGCAGCGACATCTCCTTCTCCCCGCCCTACACGCCGTCCAGGACGCGGTCGGCTCGGTCTCCAGGGGAGCCCTGGGGTACATCTCGGAGCGTCTCACCATCCCGCCGGCCGAGGCGTACGGCGTAGCCACCTTCTATGCCCTGTTCTCCGTCGACGGGGAAGGAGGCCCCACGACTCACGTGTGTGACGACATCGTCTGCTCCCAATACGGGGCGGAGGATCTCTGCTCGGCGTTGGAAGAGGCGGGCGTCGAATTCGAGCGCAGCCCGTGTCTGGGTCAATGCGACCGAGCCCCGGCGGCGATGTTCCACGAGCCGGGGGTGGGATACGGCAGCGCCGCTCCTGTGAACGAGCGGTCCCTGACCATGCCGGTGTTCGAGGAATTGCCATCCGGGTTCATCCACCAGGACCCGTCCCAGCTCACTCTCCTCCGCAGGATCGGTGTGGTGGATCCGGCATCGATCGACTCCTATATCGAGGCGGGCGGGTTCCAGATACTGGCGCAGGCCCGGGAGTTGGGCCCGGATGCCGTCATCGCCGAGTTGAAGCGCTCCAATCTCCGTGGCCGTGGCGGCGCGGCCTTCCCCATCGGGGTCAAATGGGAGGGGGTGCGTGCCGCTCCGGGTGACGACAAATACGTGATCGCCAATGGTGACGAGTCCGAGCCGGGGACGTTCAAGGATCGTCTGATCATGGAGGGCGACCCCTTTGCGGTCGTCGAGGCAATGGCTCTCTACGGGCTCGTGACCGGTGCCTCCAAGGGCTTCATATATGTACGAGGCGAGTACCCGACGGCCGAGCGG
>JBAVPF010000228.1:0-5464 GCA_049692815.1 Acidimicrobiia bacterium | reverse complement strand
AGACAGGTGACATGATCGACGAGAAGACCGGCGGGAAGTACTCCGACCAGGTCGACCAGGGCCAGGAAGCGGCCAAGGACTTCGTCGAGGGACTAGACGAAGATTGAGCTCGACGGCTGTGCGGGGTCGCCGGCCCGGCACAGCCACCACCACCCCGAGACGGTCTGATTCGGCAAGCCGACCGGACCGGGTCACGCCAACCCGCTGAAAGGGCGTCTCGCCACTCGGCCGTCCTCAACTCTGCTCCACGAGCTGGCTCGGCGGCATTACCTCGTTCTTCCATGCGTCAGCAGCCGCTTGCGCGATGGCCGAACTGGATGTCCTGACATATATCTATATGGTTATATATAGTTCCACGCATGGCGAGAGCAGCGACCACGACAGATGCCTTCAATGCCGTGGCCGAGCCCAGGAGAAGGGAGATCCTCGACCTCCTGTCCGGTGGCGAGCTTTCGGTGGGCGACATCGTCTCGAACATCCCGGTCTCCCAACCACAGGTCTCCAAACACCTCAAGGTGCTCAGGTCGGTAGGGCTGGTTCAGTCACGATCCGACGGTCGTCAACGGCTCTACAGCCTCGACCCCGTGGCCCTCAAGCCCATGCATGACTGGGTATCGCAATTCGAGGAGATGTGGATCGACCGACTCGACCGCCTGGACAGCTATCTGTCCGACCTGCAGAAGGAGCAGAAGTGAGCATGACCA
Source organism: Acidimicrobiia bacterium (assembly GCA_049692815.1). GTDB lineage: Bacteria > Actinomycetota > Acidimicrobiia > Spongiisociales > ZC4RG35 > JANQRA01. Next base: position 4,760 of record JBAVPF010000228.1, on the reverse strand, counting down.
GAACCGGATCGGGGAGGGTGGAGCTGCCTTCGGATACCGAGATCCTGATCACCCGCGCATTCGATGCGCCCGCGGAGCTGGTGTTCGAGGTGTGGACCAACCCGCAGCATGTGCGGAACTGGTGGGCCAGCCCCGAGGACAATTGGCTCGTGTGCGACATCGACCTGCGGGAAGGAGGACATTGGCGATATGTAGTCGAGTCTCCAGTCCATGGTCTGCTCGGCTGGCATGGCGAGTACCGCTCGATCGAACATCCTCATCGCATGGTGTCCACCGAGGTGTTCGAGGGGTATCCCGACGCCGAGGCGATCGACAACCTGACCCTCGTCGAGCTGGATGGCGTCACCACCATGACCGTCCTGGTGCAACACAGCAGCAATGAGAACCGCGATGGCCACCTCAACGCGGGGATGGAGGGTGGCCTGCAGCTAGCGCTCAACCGCGTCGACCAGATCCTGCAGGAATTGAAGTCCTGATGGACATGAGACTCGAGCTCGTGCTACTGCCCGTGGCGGACGTCGATCGAGCCAAGGACTTCTACGTCAACCGGGTCGGGTTCCATCTGGATGTCGATCATCGGCCGAGCGAGGAGTTCAGGGTCGTGCAGATGACTCCCCCCGGCTCATCCTGTTCGATCACGGTCGGTATCGGCCTCGGCACCGGCCGACCCGGATCCGTCAAGGGAACCCACCTGGTGGTCAGTGACATCGAGGCCGCGGTGTCCGGGCTCTCCGGAAGAGGGGTGACCGTCGACCCGATCCGTCACATGACGGCCAATGGCTGGAATGCAGGCCCCTCGCCGGACCGGAGTGACTACGAGTCTTTCTCGGGCTTCGCCGACCCCGACGGCAACACCTGGGTGCTGCAGGAGGTAGGGCACCGAAGCGTGGCCCCGAGCTGAGCATCCCGAGCGATCCGAGTCGGGGCCAGTGCCGATTCCGGCGAGAACGACGAGGTGAAAGGGGATAGGGTCCGGGCGGACAGACGGGATTCCCGGACGAGACGGCGCCCTCGCGTATTGAGGACCAAAGCCCCTCCCCACTTCCGTCCTCCAACGGAGACAATCGCGCTGACGACCGAGAGACCCTTGATGCACCGAGCGGCGCTCAGCCCGGCCCCGGGCAGCGCAGAGGAAGAGGCGGCGTTCACAAAGCTGCAGCAGAGCTTCCCTGCGATGTATCGCGACGTTTTCGCCGACCCCAAGGCTCCAAGGACAGTCGTTGTCGTCCCCTCCATGAGTCTCGACGAGCGGGAGCTGGCCAAGATCCCCGGCGTCATCCACTACGAGGAGCGGATGCTCTGTCTACTGATGCTCCTCAAGCTCCCCCGCACCCAGCTGATCTATGTCACATCGATCCCCATCGACCCCGCCGTGGTCGACTACTACCTCCACCTGCTGCCCGGCATCCCCAACCGGCATGCCCGCGATCGTCTCGAGCTCATATCGATGGGTGACTCATCACTCACGCCCCTATCGGCAAAGGTCCTGGCCGACCCGGCCAAGCTGGCCCAGTTGAAGACTGCCATCCGCCACCCGGAGGCGGGACACATGACCTGTTTCAACAGCTCCCCCTACGAGCGGACTCTCGCAGTCCAGCTGGGGATCCCGATGTATGCATGTGACCCCGCTCTGGCTCATCTCGGCAACAAGTCGAGGAGCCGGGCCATCTTTCGTGATCACGGTCTCAACCTCCCAGCCGGATTCGAGGATCTTCGCGATCGCGAAGACATCATCTCCGCGCTCGTCGACCTGGCAACGACCGAGCCCGACATCGACCGGGCCGTGATCAAGCTGAACGACGGCTTCTCCGGGGAGGGGAACGCAGTCGCCCCCCTCGGGGTGATCACCGATGCGACCTTCCCCCACAAGGCGGCGGAGCGTCTCCTTCGGGAAGGGCTGAGTTTCGAGGCCGTCGGCGAGTCGTGGGAGGCGTACGAGCCAAAGTTCGAGGCCATGGGCGGGGTCGTCGAGGCCTTCATCGAGCACGACAGACTCAGGTCGCCCTCCGTCCAGATGCGAATCGACCCGCTCGGACAGGTGCAACTCGTGTCGACCCACGACCAGGTGCTCGCCGGCCCGTCGGGGCAAGTGTTCCTGGGATGCACGTTCCCCGCCCACAAGTCCTATCGGGAGGATCTGCATCACGCCGGATACGTGGTCGCCGAGGCGCTCAAGGCACACGGGGTCATCGGGCGGTTCGGGATCGACTTCGTGTCATTGCCCGACGAGACGGGCTGGAGCCACTACGCCATCGAGATCAACCTGCGCAAGGGTGGGACCACTCTCCCCTACCTGATGCTCGACTTTCTCACCGACGGTGACTACGACCCGGCCACGGGCGAGTTCTACACCCCGACCGGCGACCCTCGTTACTACTACGCAACCGACAACCTGGTGAAGGAGTCCTATGTCGGCCTGTCGCCGGCTGAGCTGATCGATGGCGCCGTCTACGAGGGCGTCCACTACAACGCCACCTCACAGCAGGGCCTGGTGTTCCACCTGCTGGGCTCGGTGACCGACCACGGAAAGCTGGGCATCGTGTCGATCGCCGGCAGCCGCTACGCGGCCACCAGGCAATACGAGGCGGCCGTCGACGCGCTGGACAGGTCGATCGCCGGCCGGTCCGGCTGACGATCGACCTGCCCGGCGACATTCAGGTTTGCCGGCTGTTCCTCTGTGCAGACACCAGGGCCCAGATCACGACCAGGGCGCCGACCACGATGACCAGGATCGGGCCTGCGTAGCGAAGGTCGGCCAGCTCGAGATTCCACCAACCCGCTCCGTCGCCCAACAGCCCGACGCCCCAAAGCGCCAGGGCCAGACCGGCAACGAGGGTCCCGACGTGGAACTTCCTATTCATTCGTCACCTCCACACGTCCCATGAACACATCGAGGTCGAGAGTGATCCCGGCTGCGTCCTCATCAAACGAAGGGGTCGAGTAGTGGTCCTCCACCCCCAACCCGTCCCGGGATTGGCCCAGGATCTCGATCTGACCTGCACCGGCGTTGGCATTGACCTCGAAGTCGACACCCTCGGGGAGACGGATCAGAAGCTCACCCATGCCGACACTCGCCTTGAGAGACACATGCGAGGTCACGTCTGCGACGTCCCGCATGTCGATGGTCAACTGACCCATCGCCACGTTGTAGTCGGCCTCGAGATCGGCGACGGTGGCGACATCCACCACCCGCTCACCCACGCCGCCCTGGAACCCTTCGAGTGGCGTCAATGCCGCCGCGGTTCCCGCCAGCGCCAGTACGAAGCCAAACACGATCAGGCCGATGTGGGGCCCGTCTGACGACAAGATCATCACGGCGAGGCCGACGACGACCGTGGCCACGGCCAAGACGGTCGTCGCGTTGAGTGCCAAGGCACCAACACGCTCCAGGAGCCACAAGGCGCCGATGAGGACCAGAGCCGCGCCAATCACCACCTGAGGAGCGATGCTCCTCTTCGGGGGCTCCGGTTGCCTCGTCTCGACGTCTCTCGGCGACTCATCGATCATTGTCACGATTCACACCTCCAAAGACCAGGGCCAGCCCGCCGAGAACCAGCGCGACCGGCCAGAAGTACTGCCCCAACGACGGCGCCAGCGAGTTGACCAGGGTTATCACCCCAACGGCCATCAGGGCGGTGCCCAGCACCACGGCGCCAGTCAGCCGGACCGCCGAGCCCCCGGGCCGCTCGTAGTCCCCCGGCTCCGGCTGCATCACGATCCACATGACGAGATAGACCAGGACACCCGAGCCGCCCCCGACGGCCAGGACCACGAATGCGATCCGGAACCAGACGGGGTCGACGCCGAAATACGTGCCGAGACCTCCCGCCACGCCGGCGATCATGCGATCGCCTTTGCTTCGATAGAGACGACGCTCCGCCCTGCCCTCGGTCGTTGTGGCGACCTGCCTTGATTCAGACGGCGCCGACATGGGATCTCCTTTTCCTCGGTTGCCTCTGGCCGGTGGCGAGCTTGACCGCTCCGGCGACGGCAGCAGCGAATGTTCCGACTATGGCGAGGACCAGGACGAAGCGGGCCACCAGTTCCCAGTCGAAGTCATACGCCGAGAAGTCGAAGGGGAAGACGGCCAGCACGCGCCAGGTCACCGCCAGGCTGACCAGGCTGGTCACCATGTCCCCCAGCCCTCGCAGCCTGGGGCCATCGTTGACCATGTACAGGAAGTTGGCCACGATCGTGACGATCAGCGAGACACTGATCCAGGGCACCAGTGAGTCGAACTCTTTGGTCAGGAAAGGCAGCACATCCCACGACGTCAGGTTCTGGACGATGTACAGCATGACGAGGTTGATGACGATGGCGACGCCGAAACCGAACCGTCGACCCACTCGCTTCAGCTCGTCGGTGGAAGGCAACTCCGCAGTCTGCATCACTCCTCCTTTCCCCACCATTGGACGGGAAGGGCACGGTGCGAACCAGGGTCCAACGACAGTATTGGGGGCCCCGGATCCGGATCGGCCCGGCTGGATGCCAAGATGACTCCATGCGATCCGTCACGGCTGCGTTGGATGAAATGGGCTCCAACCAGCCTGACAGGTCATCGCCAGATCCCGGGCCGGGTGTGACGGACAGGGTCTAGAGCTTGTCACCTTTCGCCTGGGCCATCGCTCTCACCGTCACCTTCCTGGCCGCTGCGATCCAGGGAGTGGTCGGCCTCGGTTTCGCCATGGTCTCCGTGCCGATCCTCGCGCTGATCGACCCTTCACTGGCACCGGTGCCCCAACTGCTGATCACCCTGCCAC
>JBAVPF010000227.1:0-2314 GCA_049692815.1 Acidimicrobiia bacterium | reverse complement strand
GGCCCGCGGGGACGCCCGGCTTGGTGGCACGCCATTCGACGGCAGGGCCGGGCGCCGGTGTGCGCCGGGGCGACTCGGCCTCGGTGATCTCGACGTTGGGCTGTTGGGCCATCAGACGAACGTGAGCCAGTGCCTGTAGTCGTCCAGCTTCCCGGCGACCGCTGCGGCGAACAGCTCCTGGGCCTTGGTGGTGATCGGTCCTCTCTTCCCGTCTCCGACGACCCTGCGGTCGACCGACCGGATCGGCGTGACCTCCGCAGCCGTCCCTGTGAGGAACATCTCGTCGCCGGCGTAGAGGAAGCCACGGGCGAGGTCGATCTCCCTCACCTCGACTCCCTCGACCCGGAGAAGCTCGATGACCGAGTTCCGGGTTATCCCTTCCAGGATGCCCGCGGAGACCGGTGGTGTGTAGACGATCCCCTGGCTGACGATAAACAGGTTCATTCCGGAGCCCTCGGAGACCGACCCACCGTCGTTGAGCATGATCGCCTCGTCGAATCCCGCCTCCAATGCCTCCTGTTTGGCAAGCACCGAGTTGAGATAGCCACCCGATCCCTTGGCAGTGGGGATGAGAGATGTGTGGGAGATGCGTCTCCAACTCGACACCATCGTGTCGATCCCCTTCTCCAGCGCCTCCTCGCCGAGGTATGCCCCCCAGGGAAAGGCGGCCATCATCGCCCGCACCTCGCTCTTGGCCGGGTTGATGCCGATGGAGCCTGCGCCATAGAAGATCTGGGGGCGGATGTATGCCGATTCGAGATCACACTGGCGGAGAAGGGCCAGACACGCTTCATCCCACTCCTCGACCGTGTACTCCATCGGGATGCGGTAGGAGCGCGCAGACGCCTCGAGGCGAAGCATGTGCTCGTGAAGACGGAATACGGCTGTCCCCTCCGGCGTGTCGTAGGCTCGAATGCCCTCGAATACGCCCGTCCCGTAGTGGACGACGTGGGAGAGGAAGTGGACGGTGGCGTCGTCCCACGGCACGAACTCGCCATCGACCCAGATGTGTGATGCCGTTTCCATTCGGCCAGGCTATACGCGTCGACGCCGTGGCGAAACCCGGTTGTACCCTCGCCCGGATGCATCGATTGCTCGCCTCGTGGTTCGGCAGCGGACTCATCATGCACCGCATACGGGGAAGCAACGTCGGCTCCGGGACGATCGGCGCCCTGTTCACCCTGCCCGCCGCATGGTTGATAGGGATCTGGCTCGGATGGCCGGGACAGCTCGGGGCAGCCGTGGTCGTGGCGGGCGTCAGTGTGTGGGCTTCGAATCGCTTCGTGGAAGCCGAGGGCGATGCCGGCTGGATCGTGATAGACGAGGCCGCGGGCACGTTCCTCGCACTCGTGGGCCTCTTCAACTGGCCCGAGGTATTGACGGCGTGGGTCGTCTTCCGTCTGGCGGACATCAAGAAAGGCCTCGCCCCCGGTGTGGCCGCGGCCGAGAGGCTCCCGCGAGGCCTCGGAGTTACCGCCGACGATCTGATCGCCGGCCTCTACGGTCTCGTTGTCGGCCACTTGGTTCGGATCTTGCTCTAGATTCCCCCGCATGGAATGGAAGGTCTCAACGGTGGTCGTGGGTATCGATGGCTCGGAAGGCAGCGCGCACGCTGCCTCGATCGGGGTGGCGATCGCCCGCCATTGGAAGTCGAAGTTGAAGCTGGTGACAGTGGTCAGGACCCCTGAAGGGTGGTGGGGCATAGGTGGGGCGCCGCCATCTCCGGAGGCGTTGGCGAGTGCGCTGATCGAAGGTCAGCAGCAGATCCTGGCCGAGACCGAGGAATCACTCGACCTGGAAGGCATCGACTACGAGACCGTCGAGGAGTTGGGTGACCCGGTGACCCGCATCCTCGCCGTTTGCGAGCAGCACAACGCCGATTTGCTTGTGATCGGTCGCCGCGGAGCCGGGCTGGCCGAGAGAGTGTTGCTGGGGTCTACGGCCGATCGGCTCACCCATCTTGCCGAGTGCCCCGTGCTCGTGGTCCCCTAGGCCTAGGCGGCCTCCACCTTCACCCCACCCCAGAAGGCGATGTGATCCTTGATCTCCCGGGCCGCATCGGACGGGGATGCGTAGTACCAGGCGGCGGCGGCGTTGGTCTCACCGTCGACGGTCAGGTCGAAGTAGTTGGCCGTGCCTTTCCAGCCACAGAAGGTGGTCTTGGGCGAATCGGAGAAGTACTCACGATTGATCGACTCGGGAGGGAAGTAGTGGTTTCCCTCGACCACGACCGTCTCGTCGCTCTCGGCGACGACCGTCCCGTTCCAGATTGCCTTTGCCATGCACACCCAAACGGGCGCACTGAAGCCTCTAT
>JBAVPF010000226.1:0-5642 GCA_049692815.1 Acidimicrobiia bacterium | reverse complement strand
ACGTGACCATGAGCTCGCCTTACGACACGGCGTCACGGTACGCCGACGCCTGGCGCGTCGTGGGGGACGATGGTGTCGTCTACGGGGTCAACGAGCTGACTCACGACCATGCCGCCGAGCAGCCGTTCACACGGTCGCTGACCGGAGTGGAGATCCCGGCGTCGGTGAGCACGGTCGTGGTCGAGGGCCGCGACCAGGTCTACGGGTGGGGTGGGGCGACGGTCACCGTCACCCTTCCCTGACGTCAGCGCCCGTGGAGCCACGCTGCCACGACTCGAACAGCCGTCCGTAGACACCGCGCTGTGCGACCAAATCGTCGTGGGCACCGTCCTGAACCAACCGGCCGCCATCGAAGACCAGCACCCGGTCGGCCGCCTCGGCTGTGGAGAGACGGTGGGCGATGGTGACCACCGTTCTGTCCCGGGTCAGCTGATTGAGTGCGTTGCTGATGCGCACCTCGGTGGCCGGGTCGACGGCGGAGGTTGCTTCGTCGAGAACGAGGACATCGGGATCCGCGATGGCAGCCCGCACCAGGGTGACCAGCTGACGTTCTCCGACCGAGAGCGAGCTTCCCCGCTCACCCACCTGTGTGTCGACACCCTGATCCAGCTCGGCGAGCCAATCGAACAGCCCCAGACTGCGGAATGCCTCGCCCACCTCGCGTCGTGACGCCGTCGGCGACCCCATCCGGACGTTGTCGGCGATGGTGCCCCGGAACAGGATGCCTTCCTGGGGGACCATGACCACCCGGTCTCGCAACGAGTCGAAGCGCACCTTCCGCAGGTCCGTTCCCCCGATCTCGACAGTCCCGGCCGTGGGGTCCATGAGCCGGGTCAGCAGCTTGGCAAAGGTGGTCTTTCCCGAACCGGTCTCACCCACCACGGCGACACGCTGACGGGCCGGGATGTCGACGTCAATCTCCGACAGGGCGGGCGTGGCATCGGCCTCCGTGGCCGTCTCACCGGGCCGTGGGTAGCGGAACTCCACATGTCGGAACCTGGCGCCAAGAGGCTCGTGGGGGAGGACCACACCGTCCGGGCCCGGGTCGGCGACGTCGGGTGCGATGTCGAGGATGTCGAGCACCCGGCTCCAGCCGGCCACGGCTGTCTGAGCCTCGTTGATCGCCTCACCCATGAACTGCACCGGTTGGACGAACAGTTGGATGAGGAAGAGGAAAGCGATGACGGTCCCCACCGTCGTCGAACCCTGGACGGCGAGGATGGTCCCCACGACCACTACTGCGGCGACGATGATCGAGGAGGCCAGCTCGCCGAACCCGGAGAAGATAGATGACATCCTCCCGGCGTCGACGCCGGCTGCCCGGTGGTTCTCGATGGCCTCTTCGAGGCGCTCCCTCGTCCGGTTCTCGATGCCGTAGGCTCTGATCACGGGGGCTCCCACCACGGTCTCGGCGATGAGCGCCAGCATCTGGCCGACCTTCTCCCTGACGAGCAGATACGCCACTTCGAGGCGGGACTGAAAGAAGCGGACCATGACGACGATCATGGGGATCAGGGCCACCACGACCAGGCCCAAGGGGAGCGACATGCTGAGCATCACTATCAGCGCAAGGAGCGCCTGAAGCCCGTTGACCAGGAGCATCAGGCCGGCCCACTGCATGAATCGACTGATCTGGTCCACGTCCGAGGTGACCCTGGCCACGAGGACCCCGCGCTGCTCGGAGGCCTGATGGAGCATGGAGAGGTCGTGGATGTGACGAAATGCCCTGATGCGGAGACCGGAGAGGGCGGTCTCCGACACCCTGGCCAGCCGCACGTACATCCAACCCGAGCCCAGACCGGTGATCACCACCGCGCCGAATGCCAGCAGAGTCATGCGCAGCACGAAGCTCATGGCCACGCCCTGCTCGGTCAGGCCCCCGTCGATGACCTGCTGGATGGCGATGGGCACCACCACCCGGCCGGCCGTGGCGACGACCGCGATGACGATGGTGAACCCGAGACCGCCTCTCAGCTCGGGGGAGAGGCTGAGCCCGCGTTTGATCGTGTTCCATGCCCCGCGGCTGGGACGTATCGGCGAATCGGTGGTGACCGCGGTCATGCCGACTCCTTGTCGTATGCGTCGATGAGCTGCTTGTAGGCGGGCAGGGTGGCGTAGAGACCCTGGTGGGTTCCCCGGTCGATGACCCGGCCGTCTTCTACGTATATGACCTCGTCGGCCATCACGATCGAGGACCGTCTATAGGCGACGATCACCACGGTGGTGTCGAGTTTGCGAAGACCCTCCAGGATCTTGTTCTCAACGGCCGGATCGACAGCAGAAGTGGCGTCGTCGAGCACGAGCAGCCTGGGCTTCCGCACGAGAGCGCGGGCGATGGCGATCCTCTGCCGCTGGCCCCCGGAGAGGGTGGCTCCCCGCTCACCGACCACGGTCGCATAGCCATCCTCGAGAGTGGATATGAAGTCATGAGCCTGGGCCAGCCTGGCCGCGGCATAGACGTCGTTCTCGTCGAAGGGCTGGTCCAGGGTGATGTTGTTGTAGATGGTGTCGTTGAACAGAAACGTCTCCTGGAAGACGATGGCAACGGAGCGGGCCAGCGTGTCCCGGTTGAGGTCGAGGAGGGTGTGGCCGTCGAGACAGATCTGGCCGGTGTCCGGGTCGAAGAGCCTGACCAGGAGATGGGCGACCGTCGACTTGCCGGACCCGGTCGGGCCCACCAGAGCCACCGTTCGCCCCGGCGCGACTTCCAGGGTCACCGATTCGATGCCACGTGTCGCCTCGACCTCGGGAGTGGTCTGGGCGCGCTGGGCGGTACCGATGTCCTCGTAGGACGTTTCCGGATAGGTGTAGGCGATCTCCTCGGCCGAGGCGCCCGCCCCGCCGGCCGCAGTCGGCGAGGTCTCCCCATAGCTGACCCTCTCCCGGTCCCCGATCACCGCTTCCACGCGGTGGAGCCCGACGACGGAGCGGGGCAGCTCCCCGAGCAGCCAGCCGAAGACACGCATGGGCAATGCAACCAACCGGAACAGGTAGGCGAAGGTGATGAGCGTTCCGGCCGTGATCAACCCCTGGTCGACACGCCATGCACCGACGATGAGGACGGCGAGAATCCCGATGTTGGGGAGCGCTTCGATCACAGGGTCGAAATAGGCGCGGAGCACTCCAACCTCGACCATCCGGTCACGAAGCTCGTCGGATCGGTCGCCGAACCTGCCCACCTCGTCGTTCTCGCGTCCCAATGTCTTGACCACGAGGGCGGCATCGAAAGACTCGTGTGCGATGTCCGCCACCTCGGCGCGAAGACTCTGCGCCTTGGCCGCCACGGCGCGCATCCGCTTCTGGAAGCTGTAGTTGACGAACATCAGCAGAGGGCCGACCAGAAAGCCCACCAGGGCGAGGAAGGGGTCGGTCAGAACCAGGATGACGCCGGTGGCGATCAGCATCAGGATGACGCCGAAGGCCATGGGAAGAGGGGCGGCGATGAAGGAGGCAGCCTCGACGTCCTCGTTGGCATTGGACAGCAGCTGGCCGGTGGGATGTCTCCTGTGCCATTCGGTCGGCAGGTCGAGATAGCGATCGGTCACCTCGATCCGATCCCGGTACTGAAGACGATGTTGCGCGTAGTAGGCACCGGCCCTCCGCATGGTGATCCCGATGCCTCGGAGTGCGGCCACTCCGATGACGGCTGCCGCGGCCGCGGCCAGCGACGCCGTCTTCACGTCCCCGGCATCCACGGCCGGGACCAGGAGTCGGTCGGTGATCCACCCGATGACATAGGAGGAGACGATCGTCATCCCCGCGTAGATCGTCGTGCCCACCCCGCCGAACAGGAACTCCCGTGGAGCGCGGCGGACCTGGCGCCCGATGAGATGGCGCCCTGAGCCGAGAAGGGCTACGTCGTCCGTTGTCATCTGCTTCGTTGCCATGGGCCCCCAAGGGTCGGGTGGGCGCGAGCCGGTCGAGTCGGTTCAGGAGGCTCGTGCCGGATCGAACGGTAGAACATCAACCACGCTTCAAGTCAAAACCTGAGGATTGCGTGTGCACTGGAGGTGCCGTGAGCCCCACCAGTGCACACGCGAGCCGCAAACGGATCAGGTCTGCGTCCCGGCGGCTGTCAGGCTGAGGGTCATGCACAGGCTGTATTCGTTGATCCAGTAGTCGCCAAACGGCGTACAAATCTCGAAGCCGGCCGACGAGTACAGATCGCGGGCGGGTGCGAACGCGTCCATCGTCCCCGTTTCCAGGGAAACCCTGTGGTAGCCGCGGGAGCGGGCGGTGGCCAGTAGATGCTCCAGCATCATGCGGCCCAGACCACGGCCACGCTGATCGGACCGGGTGTGCATCGACTTGATCTCGCCATGTGTGGAGTCGAGCTCCTTCAGGGCTCCCACGCCGAGCAGCAAGTCGCCTTCCCGGAGGCTGTAGAACGACACGGCCGGCACCGCCAGGCCGTCGACGTCGAGGGCGTGCACGTGCTCGGGTGGGCTGGTCTGGCGCATGAGATCCAGATGAGCCTCGAGGAGGGCGACGATCTCTGGCTTGCGTGGGTCGTCCAAATCGATGGCCAGTCCGGGCATCGGGGCAATGTAGCGGTCGCTCGCCGTAGTCTCGCCTCACGACGAAGAGGAGCGCGCCATCATGACCGACAAGCCCAAGGTCCGAACAGAGACCCGCGAGCGGACACTCGTGGTGGAGATCGATCGGCCGGAGGTGCGAAACGCCGTCGACGCCGAGACCGCCCGTCTCCTCCACGAGTCGTTTCAGGTGTTCGAGGACGACGACAGCCTCCATGTCGCCATCCTGACCGGGAGCGAGGGCCACTTCTGCTCCGGGGCCGATTTGCACGCCCTGGCCGACGAGGTGAGAGACCGGGTGACCGTAGACGGGCCGGGGTCGATGGGGCCCACGCGGATGCGGCTGTCGAAGCCCGTGATCGCCGCGATCGAGGGCTATGCCGTTGCCGGTGGGATCGAACTGGCTCTCTGGTGCGATCTCCGGGTGGCGGCAGAAGGCGCAACCCTCGGAGTGTTCTGTCGTCGACTCGGAGTGCCGCTGGTGGACGGCGGGACGATTCGGCTGCCCCGTCTCATCGGGCAGAGTCGAGCGCTGGACCTGATCCTCACCGGTAGGGGAGTGGGGGCCGAGGAGGCCCTCGAAATGGGATTGGTGAATCGCGTGGCACCCAACGGAGGAGCGCTCGCGGCCGCCCTGGAACTGGCCGCCGAGATAGGCGCGCATCCACAGGCCTGCATGCGAAACGACCGCATGTCCGCCCTCGAGCAGTGGACCATGGGGGAGGGGGACGCCCTCGTCAACGAGACGAGACATGGATTGGCCACCATCGGATCCGGCGAGACCATGATCGGCGCATCGAGGTTCCGGGCGGGGGAGGGCCGTCACGGCGAGGTGGTGTGAGCCTCGCTGTTCTCGATACTCACATTCCTCGAGCAGACTCGAACCAAAGGCCCAAAGACTCTTACCCCGCGTGGCCTGCTGCACGACCGTCGTGATCAGATCGTTGTTAGGAGCTCACCGATGCCATACCCACGATGGTTGGCCAGGATCAACAAACGGGTCTTCAACCCGAGAGAAATACGCAGAGGCGCATACCCGGTGGTGCAACACGTGGGCAGGACGTCGGGCAAATCGTATGAGACACCTCTGGATGCGTTTCCGACCAA
>JBAVPF010000225.1:0-4693 GCA_049692815.1 Acidimicrobiia bacterium | reverse complement strand
ACGGTGCTGATCGGGTCCGCCGCCCACACGATCGCTGCCCACGCCGAGAGTGTCGGTGCCGACTGCATCGTGATGGGAAGGCGGGGCCTGGGAGACCTGAAAGGCCTGCTCATGGGTAGCGTCAGCCATCGTGTCGGGCAACTCACCGACCTGACCCTCGTTACCACCCAGTAGACCCGACCTCAGCTCGAGCCGAAGACCTCTCTCATCCGGGACACCGCTTCGACGAGATCATCCATCGACGCCGCGTAGCTGATTCGGATGAACCCTTCTCCGAGCGCCCCGAAGCTGGTGCCGGAGACCACTGCCACGGCGGCCTCCTCGAGTAGACGGCTCTCGACCTCCTGTGAGCTCAGCCCGGTCCCCGTGATGTTGGGGAACGCGTAGAACGCTCCCGTCGGGAGCTGACAGGTGATGCCCGCGATATCGTTGAGGGCGGGGTGGAGGTAACGCCGCCGCTCGTCGAAGGAGGCGACCATCTCGCCGACCCGATCCTGAGGGCCGGTGAGGGCTTCCAGCCCGGCCATCTGGACGGGAGCCGAAGCACACGATGTGCTGTTGATCTGAAGCCGCTCCGCACCGGCGATCAACGACCGGGGCCACACCCCCCATCCGAGCCGCCAGCCGGTCATCGAATAGGTCTTCGACCACCCGTCGAGGAGGATCAGCCGATCACGGATCGACTCGTAGCCGATGAGGCTGACGTGAGATCGGCCGTCGTAGATGATGCGCGAGTAGATCTCGTCGGAGAGGACGTAGACGTCGGGGTGATCCTCGAGACCGGCGACCAGACGGTCGATCTGCTCCGTGTCCACGACACCCCCGGTCGGGTTTGCCGGGCTGTTGAGGATGATGAGACGTGTTCGCGCGGTGATCTTGGACAGCACGGCCTCTGCGTCGAATCCGAAGCCCGAGCCTTCCTCGAGCTCGATGGGAACCGGTGACGCGCCCGAGAACTCGATCATGGACCTGTAGATCGGGAACCCGGGGTCGGGATACATGATCTCTGTGCCCTCCTGTCCGAGCATGAGCATGGCGAAGAACATGGTTGGCTTGCCCCCGGGGACGATGAGGATCTGATCCGGGTCGGGGGTGACGCCGTGACGGGCCCCGATGTCGTCGGCAACCGCGGCGCGGAGCTCGGGGAGCCCCTTGGCCGGCGTGTAGAAGTGATAGCCGTCGCGCAGCGCCTCGATCCCGGCCTCGACGATGTTGCCGGGTGTCCGGAAGTCAGGTGATCCGATCCCGAGGTTGATCACCGGCTTGCCCTCGGCCTTCATCCTCTGCGCCCTGGCCAGCACGTCGAAGGCCGTCTCGGTGCCGAGCCGGCTCATCCGCCGGGCCGTTCCACTCACGGGCTCGAATGTAGCCTTCGCTCTCTGTGGCCAACGACTCCGAGTCGAGCATGAACGAAAACATGAGCGTCGCCCGTTTCTTCGACACACGCGCCGCCTACATGATGTTCAGCACGGCGACGAACGAGAAGCCGGTCGTCGCCGCACGCATAGGCGAGGAGCTGGACAGCGTCCAGCCCGGCCCCAGGGCGCTCAGGGTCCTCGACGCCGGCATGGGCGACGGGACGGTGGTCACTGAGGTGATGCGTCTTCTCCACCGGCGCTTCCAGCACGTTCCCTGGCTGGTCGTCGCCAAGGAGATAAGCATCGAGGACGTGCGTCTGGCGCTCGACAGGATGGCGGATCGATTCGTCGAGCATCCCGAGCTGGTGTTCGCGGTGACCAACATGTCCTATCGGGAGACCCCGAGGCTCAGCCCGGTGCGCGGTGAGGCAGAAAAGGACATGAGGTGGCGGCCGATCGCCCTCGAAGGGACGACCGCCAGTGACTTCTCGGCCCAGATACGCGATCTGTTCCCGGTGCTGATAGGCGACTGGGCGGTGCGTACCAGCCCCAAGACCGGCAACCCCCTCTATGTCCGGCCTTCCGTCCTCATCCTCTACCGCAAGGACCGCGAGTTCCTGATGGGCCCGATCATCCCCGAGCGGGGGAAGACCGACGGGGTCTTCGATCTGATAATCGCGTCACAGCCCTACCGGGCCCGCACCGATGACGATCACAAGATGAAGACGGTGGTGTTGCCTCTGGCCCGTGCGCTCGCACCTGGAGGTCGCCTGGTAGGGGTCCATGCCCACGGGGACGACCCCGGGCTGGAGATCATCCGCGGCGTGTGGCCCGACGAGGACCCGTTCCAGACCACCCGGCATACGCTCGCGGATGCGGCCAAGCGGCATCTCGATCCTGTCCACGACACAGGCCTCGGATTCGTCTCACAATCCGACGAGGATGCCCTCTTCCGTTACCAGCTGCACGCGATGCCATCGGAGGTGCGCGAGCACATTGGGACCTCGTTGATCATGGCCGGGTGGAACGCCGCCACGTATGTGGCGCAGATCGACGAGCGGCGAATCGCGGGTGCCACGGCCTCGGGTGCCTATCTCGATGCGACGCAGACAGTCATTCAGAACCATGAAGGCGTCTGGTTCAACGACGAGGCCTTCGTGATCGCACGCGAGGACGTCTAACCGATCAACGCCGAGACCGTCTGGCCCAGCAGCTCCACTCGCCCGGGCACGTGGGCATTGGCCGGGGTGTTGATGGTGAAGCCGTCCACGCCGAGAGCGAGATCGGCTGCGAGCTTCTCGCCGACCGTGTCCGGGTCGCCGTAGACGAATCGCCCCAGGATCCGCTGCCGGGTCTCGTCGTCGAGTGCGGCCACGTCCATGCCCCTGCCCCCCAGCCACGCGAACAGCTCCGCCTCCGCCTCTTCCATCGACGGTGCGATACATGCGCTCTTCTGCCAGCTGACGGTGATCTCGCTTCGGTCCCGGCCGAGACGCTCGCAATGGGCGGCGAGGGCTTCGAGCTTTCGGGGTATGTCGGCGGCCTGAGCGATGAGGTTGGACTCGTCGGCGTACTGGGCGACCATGCGCAGCGTCTTCTTCTCACCGCTGCCACCGATCATCACTGGAACCCGCCCGACGGGTGGCGGCTCGTTGATCGCCTCCTTGACCCGGTAGTGCTCCCCATCGAAGCTGGGTCGCTCGCCACGGAGCATGGGGATGATTATCTGGAGTGCCTCCTCCATCTTCTCGAAGCGGTCGGTGAAGGTGCCGAACTCGATGCCGAATGCCTCGTGCTCCAGCTCGTACCACCCGGCGCCGATCCCGAGCTGTGCCCGGCCGCCGGAGACGATATCGAGGGTTGTGACGGTCTTGGCCAGCACAGCAGGGTTGCGATAGGTGTTCCCGGTCACCAGGGCGCCCAGTCGGACATTGGAGGTGACCTGGGCGAGGCCGGCAAGCAGGGTGTAGCACTCCAGCATGTAGAGGTCCGGATCACCGAGCCCCGGGAGCTGATAGAAGTGGTCCATCACCAGCAGGGTGTCGAATCCCGATCGGTCGGCCTCCTCGGCCTGACGTTTGACGACGCCGAACAGGTCTGCCGGTCCGACATCGGGATAGGTGAAGTTGGGTATCTGATATCCGAGCTTGGTCATATCCGATCTTTCTAGTCGGCGAGACGGGATAGCCGCAGGTGGCCTCGCCGCCGCACTCGTCATCGGGAGCCTGGCCGGGTTCTATCCGGCGATCAGGGCCTCTCGACTCTCACCGACCGAGGCGCTGCGGAGCGCATGACCGACCGGTCGTGCGCCTGGCTCCCGAGTGTGGCGGCAAATGAGTCGATCAGGTCGGACATCGTCCCGGCGTGAGTGAGAATCACTGAATGGTCCGCCGGAACGGTCTCCACTCTCGCCCCCATGTGAAGGGCCGACGCTGTCTGGTCGGCAGCTGGGATCACCCCGTCGTTCTCCGTCACCAGCCACATGAGTGGGGGGAGTTGAGCGGGCTCCCAGACGCGTGCGTCGAACCCACGCAGCTCGACTCCGGCCTCGCCCAGCACCCGTCGGGTGGGACGGAGCCCGTAGCTGCGGGTCACGGCGGTCCGCGCCTCGGGTGATCGTCTGGCCTCCTGGCGCATCGCCGCGGTCACGATCGGAGAGCGAGGCGCGAAGAGGTAGGGGGCGGCGGCGACGACCACTTGCAGATGGGGTGTCACCCAATAGGCGGAGGTGGCTACTGCGACGAGCCCGGCGAAAGCAGTCGGCTCCCTGCGGAGGGCCAGGAGCGATATGGGGCCACCCATGGAATGACCCACGATGATCGGCCGGCGCAGACCGGCATGGTCCAGGACGATCATCACCGCCTCCACGGCCAGGTCGAAGCTGAATTGCCCTTCGAGGATGGAGCGCCCGTGCCCGGGAAGGTCGACGGCGACGATGGTGCGGCCGCTGTGGTCGAGGAGTGGCCACCATGCTGCGTCGGCGCACCGGCCCCAGCCGTGGATGAGGAGAAGCGGGGTCTCCGTGCCCGCACCTTCGACCCTCCGATAACAGAGACGGCCCCAAGGGGTGACGACGCTGTGGACGTGCCCGGGGAGACGAGGTGGGGGTGGCCGGTCTGCCTGAAACTCGCGGACGGCGTGGCGATAGCCGCCCCACAGGGCGACGGCAGTGGCCCCGGGAAGGGCCAGTGCGACGGCTCTGGCCGGCTTCATGGGCTCCCATCGGCGTTTCCGCCTCATCGGTTGATAGTGCTCCCGTATCGAGTCCGGGCCGGGACCACGTATTTCGCTCTGTGCGGAGTGGCTCCTACCGTGAGCGTGGATGAGCCGGGACC
>JBAVPF010000224.1:0-4115 GCA_049692815.1 Acidimicrobiia bacterium | reverse complement strand
GCCGAGACCAACGCCCGCTCGGTGCTGACAGACTTCATCCTCACCCTCGGCTACAAAGACGTCGAGATCAGTTTCGCCCCCTGAGGCGTGCTTTGGCCTTTCCGAAGTCTCTGTGCGGGAGTTTCCGCAGGAAACTCCAACCTGTCCGAAGGACAGGCGACGCTCACATGCGGAACACGCCGAAGCGGTCGGTGCCCTCGACCGGGGCCGAGTGGATGGCCGAGAGGGCGATTCCCAGGACGGTACGTGTGTCGCGGGGGTCGATGAGGCCGTCGTCGCGGACACGGGCTGTCGAGTAGTAGGCCTGTTCGGTCTCTTCCATCATCTCGGTCAGCTCGGCATTTCGCGAGGCGTCCGCCTCCTCGTCGAACTCGACACCGTGAGACTCTGCGGACTGGCGGGCCACGATCGACATCACCCCCGCGAGCTGTGTCGGTCCCATGACCGCAACCTTGTGATTGGGGTATCCGAACACGAAACGCGGCTCGTAGGCCCTGCCCGACATGCCGTAGTTGCCGGCACCGTATGAGACGCCTGCCATCAGAGAGATGTGCGGCACCTCCGAGTTGGCTACCGCGTTGATCATCTTGGCCCCGTCCTTGATGATCCCCCGCTGTTCGTACTCCTTGCCGACCATGTATCCGGTGGTGTTGTGGATGAAGAGGATGGGTGTGTCGTACCGGTTGCAGAGCTGGATGAACTCGGTGGACTTCTTCGCCTCGTCGCTGAAGATGACCCCTTGCTGATTGGCGATGACACCGATCGGGTAGCCGTGGATCGACCCCCACCCGTTGAGGATCGACGTCCCGTACACCGCCTTGTACTCCTCGAAGCGGGAACCATCGAGGATGCGGGCGAGGATCTCCCTCATGTCGAAGGGGACACGGAGGTCGTTCGGGATCACACCGAGGATCTCGTCCGGGTCGTGGATGGGATCGTCCGCCGGTTTCGTCGGCCCGTAGCCCAGCTTCCTCCAGTTGAAGTGGCCGACGATGTCACGCCCCATGCGGATGGCCTCGTGCTCATCGTCGGCGAAGTAGTCGGACAGCCCCGAGATCTTCGAGTGCATCTCGGCTCCACCCAGCTCTTCGTCGGTCGACTCTTCTCCGGTTGCCATCTTGACCAGGGGAGGGCCGCCCAGGAAGACCTTGGCCCGCTCCCTGACCATGACCGCGTAGTCACACATCGCCGGGAAGTAGGCGCCACCCGCCGTAGAGCTTCCGAAGACGAGAGAAACCGTCGGTATGCCCATCTTGGAGAGCCAGGTCAGGTTACGGAACCACTTGCCGCCGACGAGGAACACGTCGGCCTGGTCGGGGAGATCTGCCCCACCTGACTCGACAAGCCCGATGAATGGGAGGCGGTTCTCCATGGCGATGTCCATGATTCGGAGCGACTTGGCCAGGCTGAATCGGTTGAACACTCCGGCCTGGCTGGTCGGGTCGTTGGCCAGGATTGCGCACTCCACACCGTTGACCACCCCGATCCCGGTGACGACATTGCCACCCAGGGGCTTGTCGCTCCCCCACCCGGCGAGGGTGGAGAGCTCGAGGAAGGGGGAATCGGGGTCGACGAGCAGCTCGATCCGCTCCCGGGGGAGCAGTTTTCCCCTCTCCCGGTGCCGCTTGATGTACTTCTGGCCTCCACCGAGACGGGCGCGCGCCTGCAACTCCTCGAACTCGGCCAGCTTGGACTCCATCGCAACACGGTTGGCCTTGTACTCCGCGGAGTTGGTGTCGAGGCGCGTCTTCAACACCTGCATGGGAGAGAGGCTAATTCAGGGGCGGTCAGCCGCCGTAGACCACCGACTCTTGATATGGCTCCAGCATGATGCACTCGCCGGGGCACTCCTCGGCCGACTCGATGACGTCGTCGATGAGCGCGTCCGGCACCCGTGCAAGCCCGCGGGACCCGTCGGGTGCGTCTTCACCGTCGAACACGACGGTGCGCCCGAAGTGCTTCGACTCTTCCTTCACGACCCAGAGCCCATCGTCGCGGCCGACGAAGACGTCGGGGGTGATCTCCTCACAAATACCGTCCCCGGTGCAGAGGTCTTGATCGATCCAAACCATTAGCTTGGTTGCGTCGGCCATACCCCCAAGTTAGATGGTTGATGGCCGCTACCCAACTCAAGGCTGGTTATGGACACACAACAAGTATTGGAGAGCCTCCAGGGCCTGATCGGCCAGGAGACAGGAGTCAGCGACTGGTGGGAGATCGCCCAGGACAGGGTGGACGCCTTCGCCGAATGCACCGATGATCACCAATTTATCCATGTCAACCCGGAACTGGCGGCGCAGACCCCGTTTGGCGGCACCATCGCACACGGGTTCCTGACGCTGTCGCTCTCGGTGGCGATGAGCGCCGGGATCATGCTTGATGTAGGCAATCCGATGATGGCCATCAACTACGGCCTGGACAAGGTTCGCTTTCCCGCCCCGGTTCCGGTGGGGTCGAGGATTCGACTGCGGCTTCGTCTCGACGATGCCACCGAGGTGCCCGGGGGCATCCACATCAAGCAGACGGTGACCACGGAGATCGAAGGCCAGGAGAAGCCGGCCATGGTGGCCGAGCGTCTTTCCCGTTTCTACTACTGAGGATCTCCGGCGTCCCAGCGCCAAATACGGCGTTGGGTGCATTAGGAAAGGGAGCGGCCGCCACCCACTACCACCACGTGCCCGGTTATGTAGGAGGAGAGTGGGGTGAGGAGGAACCAGACGACGTTGGCGATCTCCTCGGGCGCGCCCATCCGCTCCAGCGGGATCGCCGCCACCATCTTCTCCAGGACGTCGTCGGGGATGGCCATGGCCATCTCCGTCCCTATCAGCCCGGGAGCGATCGCGTTGACTCTGACGGCAGGCGCCAGCGACAGCGCCATGGCCCGGGTCATGCCGACCAGGCCACCCTTCGACATGGAGTAGTTGAACTGGCCGAAGTTGCCTAGATAGGCGCGGGAGGCGATGTTCACGATGGACCCACCGTCGCTCATCAGCCCGGTCAGGGCGGTGGAGAGCCGGAATGCGGCGCCGAGATTGACGTCGAGCACCGCAGCGAAGTCGTCGTCGGTCATGTTGACCAGACGGGCGTCGCGGGTGATGCCGGCATTGTTGACCAGGCCGAGCAGAGGCACGCCCGCCTCTCCAACCGCCGTCCGCACCGCCTCGATGCCGGTGTCTGCCGTGAGATCCACCTGGACCGGGACTATTGGCTGGTTGGCCAGAGCCAGCTCTGGCGCCAGGTCGACTCCGATGACCGTGAAGGAGGGGTTGGCCGCCAGACGCTCGGCGATGGCCCGGCCGATCCCGCGTGCCGCCCCTGTGACAACTATTGAGCCATTCACGGGAGGGCCTTTCCCAGATGTCCTGGCCCGAGACGGATCACGTCACCGGTGACCCCGTCCGATTCGAGCATCCGGTCGGCCCACCGCTGCACCACTTCGGCGGGGGTGCCCTCGTCGTGGGCGATGACGTTCGCCGTCCAACCCTTGCGTGATCCCTCGATGGCCGCGGTCCTGGCGGCGGAGAGCAGCCCGGTGGCGACAATCGCGTTCCCCGCGCCCCGTCTGCCCAGGAGGTCGTCGTTGTGCACCACGAATACGAACGACTCCTCGGCTTGGGCGGCGCGTCGGCTCATCTGAAACGCACGTTCCAACTCGGCCTTCACCTCAGACCAGTCGTCCCCGACTGCCGCTGCGTGGTGAATGTTCACGTGGTCACTGCCCTTCCCTCTCCGATCATCGCTGCGATGGTGTCGTCGTCGACGCCCGTCTCGTGGAGAACCTGTCTGGTGTGCTGGCCCAAAGTCGGAGGCAACCCGGTCGTGCGGGCCTGGGCTCCGTCGAGCCGCAACGGTGACCCGGTCGCCCGGACATGACCGGCCAGGGGATGCTCGAACTCGACCAGCATGTCGTGATAGCGGGCTTGGGGGTCGTCGAACGCCTCGGCGATGGTGAGAACGCGTCCCACCGGGATGCCGGCTCCGTCGAGGAGATCGACCCAGTATTCGACGCCTTCCGTCTTGAACACACGCCCGAGCTTCCGGGCCAGGGAAGCCTCTTCGGCCATTCGTGACTCGTTGTCCGGGTAGTCCGAGACGAGGTCGGGGCGTTCCAACGC
>JBAVPF010000223.1:0-3705 GCA_049692815.1 Acidimicrobiia bacterium | reverse complement strand
TGGTCCGCACCCACACCACGCTGGGGGTTGAAGATCCTGCCACTCACGTATCCGGAGCCCGCGTCCTCACTGGAGAGGAAGCGCTCGATGGCGTCGGCGACTGCGGCTCCCGCCGTCTCGACATATCCGGGCGTCGACTGGAGGCTCGCCTCGTCGGGGTTGGCGATGTACCCCAATTCGATGAGCGCACTGGGAGTGTCGGGAAGGCGGATCATCCCGTAGGCATCCGATCCCTCCGAGTTCAGCACTGTCATCACACCGGCGTCCGACGCACTGTCCCATGCCACGTCGTATCGGCTCAGCGAGGAGAGGGTCGACTCGTAGAGAAGACCGCCGAGACGTCTCGACTGGTCCGAGTCCTGCTGGACGAACACCTCGACACCCGGGACCTCCGACGGGTTCGCCCTCGGAGAGTTGTGGTGGATCGACACCAGGACCTTGGCACCGACCATGTCGGCATAGTCGGAGCGGGTCGGTATCGGGACCGGATAGTCGCCGGCCCGGGTCAGCATCGTCGCTATCCCCCGCTCGTTGAGCATGCGGTGGACGGCCAGGCCGACGCGCAGGTTGACGTTCTTCTCCTGAAGGCCGTTGCGGCCCACCGCCCCGGTGTCGATGGGACCGCCATGCCCGGGGTCGATGACCACCTCGACGTCATATATCGGGGTGCCCTCACCGAGCCGGGCACTCTCGCCACATGGTGTGAGGACGTCGACCATGTCGCCGTCGACGCCGGTGACGGCCAGGGGAACGCCACTGGGGGCGATCCAGGCCACGGGCGGCCCGCTGGGCGGCAATGTCGTGGTGGTGGTTGTCGACGGGATGGTGGTGGTGGAGGAGGTCGTCGTCGTGGGGGGAGGATCGACGGTGGTCCCCGACTCCTCCGTGTTGGTACGTGTCGCCTCGGCGCTGCCGTTCAGGCATGCGGAGAGGGTGAGGGCGAGGGCGACCAGCACTGGGAGGCGACGCATGAGGGGCAGACTCTGGCACGAGTTGGCAGCTAGCACGCCTAATCTCGATGTTGTGTTCGGCCCCCTGAACGGAGTTCGCACCGCCCTGGTCATCGCTGCCGTGCTGGCAGCCCTGGTGTCTTTGGTGACAGGCCATGCCTCTGCCGCCGGAGTGCTCATGGCAGCCGTGGCCATCCACGGGCTCGGCTGGCTCTACCTGTACGTGAATCGGGAGCGAAGCGGAGTCGACTGACGCGACGGCGAGGTCTCTAATGTCGCCGCCACATGCCGATCCGCCGCCTCGCACAATCACCCGTCGTGCAGCGGGCTGTCATCGCCATCGTTGCCGCTGTCGTGGCGCTCGCCATGCCCGACCTGTTCGAGTCGCTGCTGTTCCTGCTGGTCGGGGTGGCCACCGTGGGGGTGGGCGTCGTCGAATTGGTGTCATGGCGACGGAGCAGGGCCTGGAGAGACCTCCTCCAATCTGTCGGGCTGATCGCCTTCGGGTTGGTCCTGCTGATCGGTGGCGAGCAATCCGACAGGAGGCTGGCTCTGGTCCTGGTGGGTCTTCTCGTCTGGCGGGCGGCGGTTGTCATAGTCGGTGAGGTGCGGGCGGCCAGGGCCGGTGCGGCCGATCCCTTCTGGCCGGTGGCGCGGGCAGCGGTCCTGCTACTGCTGGCGCTGGCCCTGCTTCTGATTCCCAGCACCCTCCTGAGGATGATCGTCCTCCTCATCGGAGCCGGGTGGATCATCGGCGGCGCCATCGTCATCGTGAACGTGGTCGGAGAGGACGAGGACAACCCGATACCCGACGACATCGTGACGGTGGTCCGGGAGCGGTCGATGTCCGAAGCCCTGCGCAGTCAGGTGACGAACGGGATCTTCGAGGGGTTCGACACTCCGAGCGGTGTCGTGGTGTTCACCGCCCTCATGGCGTTCGCCACGGCGATCGCCACGTTCGGAGTGAAGGCCGACTCGACCGCAGTCGTGATCGGCGCCATGCTCATCGCACCTCTGATGGCCCCCATCATGGCCTTGAGCGCCTCGATCCTCATGGGATGGCCGCACCGCGCCGCCCGGGCCGGGCGTCGTGTGGCTCTCGGGGTCTTCATCGGGGTGGTCGGCTCTTTCCTGATGGCTTTGATGTCACCCGAGTTCGTCTCCATAACCTCCAACTCGGAAGTGCTGAGCCGCACGGCGCCGACGATCCTCGACCTTCTCATCGCTCTGGCCGCCGGGGCCGCCGGGGGCTATGCGATGACCCACCCCAGCGTCGGCAACTCCCTTCCCGGTGTCGCCATTGCCGTAGCGCTGGCACCTCCCCTGGCAGTGGTCGGCTATTCGCTGGAGGAAGCGCAGTGGGGGTTCGCCCTGGGGGCCTTCCTCCTCTTCCTCACCAATCTGGTCGGAATCGTGGTGGCCGCCGGTATCACCTACGTCGTCTCCGGCTACAGCCCGTGGACCCGAATCGAGCAGGGTGGCGACCAAACACGCAGATCGTTGGTGCTGATCGCCATCGCCCTGGGGATGGTGGCGCTCCCGTTGGGGGTCATCGGTGAGGGCATCGTGGCCCAGACCAACTCCCACGCCGTCGCCACCCACGAAACCGAGAGCTGGCTGGGTGAGGGCTCCGGCTACGCGCTCAACGCGGTGAGTGTCACGGGGGACGAGGTGACTGTCACCGTTGAGGGCTCCGGCGACCTGCCCGAGCCCGACGCCCTCGCTTCCAATCTCGCCGTCTCCCTCGAATCCGAGATCCGGCTGATCCTCGAGGTCATCCCCCGTCAGACCACAGTCGTCGAAGCCGACCCCTCCGGCACCGTGGTCGACTCAGAGCCCTAGATCGCTGCGGAGCGCATCTCCCATGGCACGTGCCCTGGCCAACAGCTCCTGCTGGTGGGTGTCGGGGTCGTCCCCCGGCGGCTCGGTGAGGTCGACATAGATCTTCAGCTTGGGCTCGGTGCCGCTGGGCCGGACCAGCACACGTCCCCGATCACCCAACTGGAGCTCGATCAGGTCCTGTTCGCCCAGCCACGGCGGGCGGTCGTCTCCCCCGGTGCGGAAGTCGGTGACGGCACTGACTTCCAGACCGTCAACTGCCGACGGTGGGTCGTCGCCGAGCCGGTTGACGGCGAGACGGAGAGATTCGACGCCTTCGATGCCCGGTCGGACGATCGACGTCTGTGAGCTGACCCAAAGCCCGTGCTCCTCCCACAGCTGGTGGAGCCGGTCCATCACGGTCGCTCCCTGGTCGGCCAGATCGGCCATGAGATCGGTGAAGAAGAGGGCGGCGGATATCCCGTCCTTGTCCCTCACGATGGGCCCGATCGTGTAGCCGAGGGCCTCCTCGTATCCGAAGACGAAGCGCCCCTCCCCCGCCTCCTCGAGGGCTCGGCCCGCCCGTGCGATCCACTTGAAGCCGGTGAGGGTCTGCTCGTGACGGGCACCGTATGCCTTGGCCAGGAGGCCGAGCATCGGGCTCGAGACCACCGAGTTCGACACGATCGCCGGTCCCGAGACCTGGTCGTTTCTCAGCACGTAGTCACCGAGAAGGGAACCGACTTCATTTCCCGAAAGTGGCCGCCACCCGTCGGCGTGGGGCACGACCACGGCGAGCCGGTCGGCATCGGGGTCGTTGGCCACGATGAGATCTGCCCCGCTCTCCACGGCCATGCCCAAAGCGAGGTCGAGCGCTCCCGGCTCCTCCGGGTTGGGAAAGGCGACGGTGGGAAAGGTCCCGTCGGGCTCGGCCTGC
>JBAVPF010000222.1:0-7483 GCA_049692815.1 Acidimicrobiia bacterium | reverse complement strand
GCCATAGAGCGTCTCGACTGGAGTCTGGTGGAGGCGGCGCGTGACCTGTACGCGGGGGGCTGGACGGCCTTCCGGAAGGTGACGTTGCCTCTTTCCATGCCAGGTGTCGTGGCCGGGTCGATCCTTGTCTTCATCCCCGCCCTCGGGGCCTACGTGACTCCGGCGATCCTGGGAGGGGGCCGGACCACCCTCATTGGCGACTACATCGTCTCCCAGTTCCTCACGGCTCGCAACTGGCCGTTCGGCTCGGCACTCTCGTTCGCAGTCATGTTCGTGATGCTCGGGGCCACCGTGCTCTACTTCCGGGCAGGGGCCAAGACCCTGTGAACGAGAGCACCGGACCGCGCGGACTCGTCGACCGGCTCCTCGCCGCCAACGCCGCCCTGGTCTACATCTTCTTCTATGCCCCGATCGTCCTGTTGGTGGTGTTCTCCTTCAACGAGAACGACAACGTGGGCATCTGGACCGGGGCATCATTTCGCTGGTACGGCGAGATGTTCCGCGACGACGCGGTGATGGGAGCCCTGAGGAACTCCTTGGTGGTCGCCCTCTTCTCGACGGTGGTCAGCACGATCATCGGCACCATGCTGGCCATCTCCCTCGAGCGATATCGCTACCGGGGGAGGGGAGCCCTCGACGGTCTCGCCTACCTCCCCATCATCATCCCTGACGTGACCATGGCGGTCATGCTGCTGATCTTCTTCTTCCAGGCTTTCGGCGTGATCAACGATCTCCTCGGCACCGACCTCAGGGCGAGTCTGCTCACCATCACCCTCTCTCACATCGCCTTCAACATCTCGTTCGTCGCCGTCGTGGTGCGAGCGCGGATAGCTCAGTTCGACTCGGCGCTGGAGGAGGCAGCCGCCGACCTGTACGCCTCGCGCTGGAAGACGTTTCGCCGGGTCACGTTGCCACTGATCGCACCCGGGGTGGCCGGAGGCGCGCTGCTGGCGTTGACCCTCTCTCTCGACGACGTCGTCGTCACCCAGTTCGTGTCCGGGGCGGGCTCGACCACGCTGCCTGTCTACGTCTTCGGGTTGGTGAGACGAGGCGTCACTCCTCTGATCAACGCGGTCAGCGTCGTCATGCTCGTGGCATCGATGATCCTCGTCGGGATATCGCTCGGATTCCAGAGAGGTGCCACGGCTCGCGCGCAGCGTCTCGCCGACCCCGAGGCGCTTCGTGAGGAGCTGGTGGGCGAGGTCTGAGCCGTCGCATCCGGGTGACGGTGCCTAAGGTGCTGGTCTCCGGGTTGCACCGGTGCCCAGAGATGATTTTGGGAGGATTGGAGTTATGAAGAGATTCATGAGACTGCTGGCGGGTCTGGCCGCGATCTCCCTCTTCCTGTCCGCATGCGGCGGCAACGGGGATGAGGGCGGAGCCACGACCACCGAGGGCACGGATGGCTCAGGAGGCACGACCTGCGCCGTCGACCAGGTGGACGGAGATCTCAACTTCTACAACTGGTCCGAATACATCGACCCTGAGTTGGTTTCGGGCTTCGAGGAGCAATACGGAGTGGATGTCGTCGAGGACTACTACGACTCCAATGAGGCGATGCTCGCCAAGCTGCAGGCCGGCTCTGTCTACGACCTGATCGTCCCGTCCGATTACATGGTCGGGATCATGATCGACGAAGGGCTCCTCGCAGCGTTGCAGCGGGATGCCATCCCCAATCTGTCGAACCTGGGTGCAGTCTTCGCCGACCCGGCCTACGACCCCGGAGGGGTCTACTCGGCCGCCTACCAGTGGGGCACCACCGGGCTGGGAGTCAATCTGGACGTGGTGGGCGAGGACTACGAGCCGAGTTGGGGCCTCGTCTTCAACCCCGATCAGGTGTCGACCTACCCGGGCGGCGTAACGCTGCTCAATGACCCGCGGGAGACGATTGGGGCAGCCCTCAAGTACCTGGGCTACTCACTGAACTCGACGAGCGAGTCCGAGCTTCAGGAGGCCGCTGACGTCATCGCCGGCGTCAAGGACTACATCGCCGCGTTCGACAGCGACCAATACGACGAGAACCTCGTCAACGGTGAGGTGGCGGTGACTCACGGCTACTCGGGCAACTTCTTCGCCGCTTTCGACGACATCGACGGATGGGATACCTTCGCCTATGTGATCCCTGAGGAGGGAGCCACACTTTGGGTTGACAACATGGCCGTCCCGGCCAATGCGGAGCACCCGTGCACCGCTCACACCTTCATCAACTATCTGCTCGATGCCGAGAACGGCGCAGCCCTCACGAACTGGAACTACTACGCCAGCCCGAATGAGGCCTCGAACGAGTTCATCGACCCGGACATCCTGGGCGACGAGACCATCTATCCCTCCGACGAGCTCCGGCAGAAGCTGGAGATCATCGAGGACACCGGCGACTTCGAGATCAACTACACCGACTTCTTCGCCATCGCGCGTAGCTGAGTCGGAGCAGAGCTCGATGAAGAGGGGGGGGCCGTCACGGCCCCCCTCCGCGTCCGAGGCTCAGCCGGCCGGGGTAGGCCGTGGCCGGCGGAACCAGCGCCGATAGGCGAACATCCCGATGAGCGTCAACGGCCCGAGGGCGACCAGCAACATCGGCAGCCCGTAGAGGGCGAACCCAATGGCGGCGTCCGCCACGCCCTGGAGACCGTCGACCAGCTGGCGAACGGCGTCCTTGGCCACCTCTGCGGGGCGCCAAGGGTCGTCCACTATCGGGACAGTCGACGGCGTCTGGGAGATGCCGATCTCCAACGTCGCCAGCGCGGTCAGATCGCCCAAGTAGTTGATCTGGCCCTGGATCTGCTCGATCTGACCTCGGGTGTCCGATATCTGGTTGAACACGCGAAGCAGCTTCTCGGGGTCGGCGTTCTCCTGCTTCCTCACCTCCTCGAGCAGGGCCCGCAACTCGACCTCCAGCGCCTTCAGGTTGGTCAGCCTGGCCTCGAGGTCTACGTACTCGGCGGTGACGTCCCGCGCCCCCTGTGTCTCCGAGACCACCTCGTCCACAGAGTCCTCGATGGCGCTCATGATCGCATTGAGCCGGTCGGCCGGGATGCGAACGGTCATCGAGATCTGCGGCTGCTCGTCCTGGCCGCTGGTCGGGTACACATTGGCGTTGGCCAGGAAGCCGCCGACCGACTCGACGAGGTCGATCACGTGCTCGTAGGTGGCGCGGGTGTCACCTGCATGCAACTCGAGGCTCGCCTGCCGCACGACCTGGCGGTCCTCGGCCACGTCGAGTGCCACCGTGATCGACCCTCCATCCGAGAAGGCGACTCCGTCGCTCGGAGCCTCCCCCGGTTGCTTCGATTCCCCGCCACCCGCCGTTTCGATCGTCTCCGCTCTTTCGTCGGCCCCCATCTCTCCGGCGCAGGCACTCAGCGTGAGGCCGGTGGCGATCATCAGTGCGATTGTTCGTCTCATCGTCATCTCCTCATTCGGCCCCTTCGGGCTCTCCTGTTCGACGGGGTGAGAAGTCGCCGTGGTTCCCGGTACCATTGGGGCGATGTTTGGCGGTGACCTGAGGGTGCTCGAGGTCTATGGCGATCACGCCGATCTGGGGCGTGGTCATGGAGAGGCGTGTGCCGAGATGATTCGGCGCTACACCGAGGACCGGATCGGGCTCACCGGCACGGAGAACTGGAGCGGCGGCAACGTCGACCGTGAGTTCATTCTGAGCTGCGCCGACGACACTCTGGAACATCACGAGAGGTTCTCCGAGGGGCTCTACGAGGAGATGCTCGCCCTGGCCGGGGCAGCCGGCATCACACCCCAGGAGGCAGTCGCCGTCGGCGGGTTCACCGACCTGGTGGATGTGGTCCGCGCCCGTGTGGGGGCTGGGGAAGAGCACAACTGCACCGGCTTCGTCGACCCTGTCCGTGGTGTGCTCGCGCAGACCTGGGACATGCACTCCTCGGCGGGTGAGTACGTGGTCATGCTGAAGCTCGACCCTCTGAGCGGACCGCCGGCCCTCGTTCAGACGACCGCGGGGTGCTTGGGCCAGATCGGGATGAACGAGGCAGGCATCGCGGTGGGCATCAACAACCTGACTGCGATGGGCAAACCCGGTGTGACCTGGCCGTTCGTGGTTCGCAAGGTTCTGCAGCAGACCGATTTCGACGATGCGGTCAAAGTGGTCCTCGACGCCGACCTGGCCGGTGGCCACAACTTCTTCCTGATGGGCCCGGGTGGCGAGGCGGCCACCGTGGAGGCCATGCCCCGCAACAAAAGGGTCATCCGGGCCGAGGGTGGGCCTCTGGTGCACGCCAACAGCTGTCTGCACCCCGAGACCCTCGCCGAGGAGGGCAAGCGCGACCCGGAGTGGGTCGAGAACAGCGACTTGCGTCTTCGCGTGGGGACGGCTCTCGCCGGCGACCTCGAATCGTTCTTCGCCGACCCGGCCATCTCCCGGAGAGCGGATGACGCGCACGAAGTCGCCACCTGCGGCGCGGTGATCATCGAGCCGGCACGTCGCACCATGAAGGCGGTGTGGGGTGTTCCCGGCGATCACCCGTGGGAGACGTTCCAGCTCTGAGCATCGCGATCGTCAATCTCGATCCGGCATGGGCGGAGGCCCTGGAGGCCATCGAGCTGCTGGCTTTTCCGCTGGCCAACCCGGAGGACCTGTTCTCGGTCGATGTGATCCGGGCGTACGCAGAGGTCTTTCCGGCAGGATATTTCGTGGCACTCGACGACGGGGTGCCGGTCGGGCAGGGCGCCGGGATCTACCTGGACTTCGACTTCGACCATCCGCAGCACACGATCGCCGGGATCACCGGTGAGAACCAATGTGGGAATCACGATCCAGACGGCGACTGGTACTACGGAACCGACATCAGCGTCCACCCCGACCATCGGGGCAAGGGGATCGGCGGGATGCTCTACGAGGCGCGCAAAGCCCTGGTCATACGGGACGGCAAGCGGGGGATCATCGCCGGCGCCGCACTGCCCGGGTACATGGACCACAAAGACAGCATGAGTGCCGCCGACTATGTCGACCGCGTCATTGCCGGGGAGCTGTTCGATCCGACGCTCTCGTTCCAGATCTCCCACGGTTTTGAGGTGAGGGGGATGCTGGAGGGCTATCTCGATGACGAGGCCGACGATGGCTGGGCCGCCCTGATCGTGTGGGAGAACGAGGGATGATCGAGACAGTCAGCGTGATCGCCGGGTCGGGTTGGGCGTCGGGCGTCAACCTCTACCTGGCCACGCTCATGCTCGGGATCGCCGGCCGCCTCGGGTGGGCAGAAATCCCAGACGTGTTGACCCGGACCGACGTCATGATCGCTGCCGGTGTCCTCTTCGCGGTCGAGTTCGTGGCGGACAAGGTCCCTTACTTGGACAGTCTCTGGGACACCATCCACACCTTCATCCGCCCGATCGGGGCGGCCGCAGTCGGAGCCGTGATCGCCGGCGAGTCGGGGAGCATCGGAGCCGCGCTCGGTGGCGTCATGTCCGGGCTTCTCGCCCTCGACGCCCACTCGGCCAAGGCGAGCACTCGGGTGGTCGTGAACACCTCTCCGGAGCCTGTGAGCAACATCGCATTCTCCCTCTTCGAGGATCTGGGGGTCGCCGCCCTGGTGGCCCTGGCGGTCACTTCTCCGGTGGTGACCGTGGTCGTCGTGGCGATCCTGGTGGTCGCCGCCACCGCAGTCACCATCTGGCTGTGGAAGAGGATGCGGAGGGGATGGGCGCGGGTGAAGAGCCGATTCCCCCGTCTCCAGTTCTAGCCACGTCTCCGATGTGTTGTTCGGGGACTCGGGTTGAGCAGGTCCGATTGCACAACAGACTCGGGATCGGTCAGATGGGTCTGCGTCGTTTCGAGGAGATGACACCGGTGTTGAAGCCGGCTAGATGGAGACGGCCGGAGAAGCGGGCATGCTCGATCTTGAGACAACGATCCTGAACGACGAGGAGCCCCGCATCCCTTGCCTTCCGAGCCGCCTCTTCGTGACGCAGGCCGAGTTGGAGCCAGACGACCTTTGCACCGATTTCGATCGCCTGATCGACCACTTCGGGTATGGCGTCGTGACGACGGAACACGTCCACGATGTCCGGCACCTCGGGCAGGTCGTACAGGGTGTCGTACGTCTTCAGTCCCAGGACCTCGTCGTAGGCCGGGTTGACCGGGTAGGTGCGGAACGGGGTCCTGACGAGATAGGAGGCCACGAAGTTGGACGATCGGATCGGGTTGGCCGACACACCGACCAAGGCCACCGACTCGAAGTTCTGGATTATGTGGAGCCGTTCCAGGGCAGTGGCGTCAGGGACTCGGGTCACGGTGGTCAATGCGCCTTCTCCAGCGCCTGGTCGAGATCGTCGATGATGTCCTCGACGGTCTCGATACCCACCGAGATCCGGATCATGTCGTTGCCGACACCCATGCGCTCCCGGTCCTCCGGTGGAACCTGCTGATGCGTGGTGGATGCGGGATGGATGACCAGCGTCTTGGCGTCCCCCACGTTGGCCAGGTGTGATGCCAGCTCGACGCTCTCGATGAACTCGACGCCCGCTTCGTAACCACCCTTCAGCCCGAAGCTGAAGACGGCTCCCGGGCCTTCCGGCAGGTACTTCCTGGCCAGATCGGTCCAACGGTTGTCCTCGAAAATGGGAAAACGGACCCAGGCGACGTCCGGGTGGTCTGCCAGATGTCTCGCCACGGTCTTGGCGTTCTCAACGTGCCTCTGCATTCGCAGTGACAACGTCTCCACCCCGAGCAGCAGCAAGTAGGAGTTGAAGGGTGAGAGTGCCGCCCCTATGTCCCGCATCACCTCGGTCCGTGCTCGCATCAGGTAGGCGTACTCGCGGAAGTTCTCCCAGAAGTTGAGCTCGTGATAGGAGGGCGAAGGCTCGCTGATTATGGGAAAGTTGCCGTTGTCGAACGGGAAGGTCCCCGATTCGGTGATGACGCCGGCGATCACCGTCCCGTGCCCACTGAGGAACTTGGTAGCCGAGTGGACGACGATGTCGGCCCCCCATTCGATGGGCCGGCACAGGTAGGGCGTGGCGAAGGTGTTGTCGACGATGAGCGGTATGCCGTGCTCGTGAGCGAGCCCGGCGTACAGCTCGATGTCGAGGATGTCGGCGCCCGGGTTGCCGATCGTCTCCCCGAACAATGCCTTGGTCCTGGGAGTGATCGCCTGCTTGACCTGGTCGGCATCGGCGAAATCGACAAACGTGACGTCGATGCCCATCCGGCGCACGGAGACGTTGAACTGGGTGAACGTCCCCCCGTAAAGGGCCTTCGAGGAGACGACGTGGTCGCCCTCCCGGGCCAACGTGAGCAGGGCGATCAGCTGTGCCGATTTGCCAGACGCAGTGGCCAGCCCGCCCAGGGCTCCCTCCAGGGAGGCGACACGCTCCTCGAAAGCGGCGTTGGTCGGGTTCGACAGCCGGGAGTAGATGTTTCCAAACGTCTGCAGAGTGAACAGGTCGGCGGCGTGCTGGACGTCCTCGAACACGAACGAGCTGGTCGCGTAGATGGGCATGGCCCGCGCCCCTGTCT
>JBAVPF010000221.1:0-11445 GCA_049692815.1 Acidimicrobiia bacterium | reverse complement strand
GGCTCACCTCGACCCCGGAGGCCAGGCAGAGACGCCTGGTCAGCTCCCAGTCGTCGTTGGCCGTCCCTTCGACCTTGGCCGCACCTACATCCGACTGGTCGACCACCACGCCGAAGTGGGCAGCGGTGGCGATGATCGCCTCCCGGTAAGACCCGCTCACGTCGGCGATGACCCCGTCGAGATCGAAGATGAGGCCTTCCGGGGCGAGGACCGCCCGTAGCGTCGTCAGCAGCCGATCCAGCTCATCGGGGTCGCGAGGGACGGTGATGCGCACGCATCGCGTCAGGTTGGGCCGGTCGGGGAACTCGCGAAGACCGACGCCGAGCGACGCCGCCGCCGGGACGAGCCATCCCGGGTCGACGTCGGTGGCCAGGACGAAGTTGCCCTGTGACGGCAGAGGCTCGGCACCAAGATCCCGCAGCGCCCGGGTGAGACGCCGTCTGCCTTCGAGTATCCCGTCGATGTATGCGCGGCGAGCAGTGCGATCGGCGGCAAGTGCCGCCTCGGCGAGATGCGACGACAACCCGGAAACCGGGTACGGGCTCCCGAAGGCGGAAAGCTCGGCGATGGCGTCTGGCGACCCCAGCAGATAGCCGACCCTCAGGCCGGCCAACCCGAAGGCCTTGGAGAGAGTCCGCACCACGACAACGTTGCTCATGGCCAGAGCGGCGTCGGTTAGGTCCTCGTCGGCGAAATCGGCGTAGGCGGCGTCCAGGACGACGAAGGGGAAGACATCGGCGACCTTGCGCAGGCCCGCCTCGGTGACGACCCCGCCGGTCGGGTTGTTCGGTGACACGATCACCGCCATCGACGCCGATCGGGCCGCGTCGAGGAACTCGGCGACGGGGAAGTCGCCGTCCCACCAGTCGACTTCGACAACCGTCCCGCCGGTCTGACGGCTGTAACGGCCGATCATCTCGAAGCCCGGTGTCGTCGTCACGGCCGTGGCGCCGGCCCGGGAAGCGAAGCATCGCCCCAGGGCATCGTCGCCGCCTGCGGTGAGCAGGACGCGGTCGGAGTCGATGCCGTGACGGGCCGCCACCGCCAGACGGAACGGGGTCGTCTCGGGATAGCGAGAGACGGCGTCGAGATCGATGGCGAAGGCGGAGTCGGAGAGCGGCCACGGCCTCCCCTCGTTTCGGGATAGGTCGAGATCGATGTCCGCGGAGAACTGGGGAGGCCGGTAGGCGTCGAGCGGGCTCATGGGACGATCTGCTCCAGGCTCGAGACCACAATGTCCTCCGCACCGCACTTCTTGAGCTTGGGGATGAGGGCCGGCAACTCGGTGCGAGGCACCGCCGCCTTGACCGCGAACCCGGCGCCACCGTGAAGGGCGGCCATGGTCGGCTCCCTCATGCACGGGAGGATCGCAATCACCGCCTCCACGTCGGGCTCGGTGACGTTCAGCTCGATCATGGCCCTGCCCCTCGCCTCGAGCACAGAGCGCAGGCTGAGGACGAAACCGTCGATCTGGGTCTTCTTCCCGACGGTGTCGAGCGCCGTAGGGCTCGCATACAGACGTGTCGACGAGGTCATCAGCTCGTCGATGACCACTAGCCCGTTGGCGCTCAGTGTCTCACCGGTCGACGTGATGTCGACGATGACGTCGGCGTCTTCCGGCGGGAACACCTCGGTGGCTCCGTAAGAGCGGACGAAGACCGCGTCGAGGTCGCGAGACTCCATCCAGATGCGGGATAGACGCTCCAACTCGCTGGCCACCACAAGTGGCCTGTTCGGCAGACGCCCGTCGACCAGCAGCGAGGCCGGCGCGGCAGCCACCACTCGCACCGGGTCGAGCCCGGTGTCGAGCAGCTCGATCAGCTCGGCGTCCTTCTCCGCCACCCAGTCCGCACCGGCGAAGCCGAGGTCACGTGAGCCGGCCGCGAGCATCTCGACGATGTTCTGCGGCTTGAGGAGCTTGATCTCGAACCCGGGCACCGACGAGATCGGCCGATAGCCGCGGGGCCCGGCGGCCGTCAGGTGGACCCCGGCGGCGTCCAGGAGCACGGTCACAGCGCGTTCGATCCGTCCCTTGGGTATCGCCAGGTGGAGTGTGTCTGAGTTCGGATAGGTCACTGTCGGCCTTTCCGCCTGGCGGCCGACCTACTCCGAAAACAAGAGAACGCCGACCGCGTGGTCGGCGTCTTGGTGGTGTTGCGTTGACTCAGCTAGCCACTATCAGCCGACCCATTGAGGGTGGTGATGGTGCTGAGCGTGAGCCGACGTGAACATGTTGGACGAGAACCTAGCCAGTCTCGACGTCGCATGGCAACACGGATGGGGCTGGCCGGGCGTCGACGGACTCACGAAGTGAGTACGCCAGCCCCCTCGTTGGAAAGACATGGTCGAGCCCTCTTACGAGGAGACGGGCCTGACGACGTCAGCACGCCTCTCGGCGGCGATGCGCCCTCAACGGACGACGCGGGCGCCCTGGGCGGTGACTGCTCGGAGCACCTCGGCGCTCGTCACCATCGACGTATCCCCCGGTGTCGTCATGGTCAAAGCGCCGTGGGCAGCACCTATCTCGACGGCTTCCTGCACAGGCCTGCCATCGAGAAGCCCCCAAATCATCCCGCTGGCGAAGCCGTCTCCGCCACCTACCCGGTCGTAGATCTCGAGGTCAGATCGGAGCCGGGACTCATGGAAGACACCCCCGGCATACAAGATCGCCCCCCAGTCGTTGAAGCCGGCAGACTTCGCGTTCCGCAGGGTCGTCGCCACTATCTCCAGATTCGGGAACTCGCCGATGACGGCGCCGATCATCTCCTTGAATGCCGACGGGTCGAGGCTGGTGATCTCCTCGTCCATCTCGGCGACCTCGAAGCCGAGTGCCGCCGTGAAATCCTCCTCGTTGCCGATCATGACGTCCACGTAGGGAGCCAGGGCCCGATTCACTTCGATCGCACGGCCCTTTCCGCCTCTGGGTCTCCACAATGACGGGCGATAGTTGAGGTCGTACGAGACGATCGTTCCCGCATCATGAGCGGCCCGCATGGCCTCGAGGGCGACTTCCGCCGCGGTCTCGGAGAGAGCGGCAAAGATACCGCCGGTGTGAAGCCATCGGGCCCCCTCCTCGACGAAAAGCTGGTCCCAGTCGATGTCGCCGGGTTTCAACTGGGATGCGGCGGTGTTGGCCCGATCCGACACGCCCAGAGCCGGACGGATCCCAAAACCCTTCTCCGTGAAGTTGAGTCCCACCCGGGATTCGAGCCCGATGCCGTCGTGAGGCACCCACCTGACGTGACGGAGGTCGACGCCCCCGGTCATCATCAAGTCCTCGACGAGGTGGCCGACCTCGTTGTCGACCAATGCCGTGACGACCGCGGTCCGCAGGCCGAAAACCTTGCGGAGGGCCCGAGCGACGTTGTACTCGCCACCACCCTCACCGACCCTGAAATGCCGGGTCGTCCTGACACGCCCCCACTCGGGATCGAGTCGGAGCATCACCTCGCCAAGGCCGACACAGTCCCAGCGGGCATCGTCGCGAGCCTTCACGCGCAAGGCCAAGGGTCAGCCCCTCGCCTCCGCCACGGCGCTCACCGTGGCGGCCACCCGCTCCCGGAGTCCCTCGAAGTCACGGTCACGAACGAGTTCACCGGGAAGAAGCTTCGACCCCATGCCCACGGCAGGAGCACCGGCGTCAAACCACGACCGAAGTGACTCGACGGTGGGTTCCACACCACCGGTCGGCACAGCCCGAATCCAGGGACAGGGAGCCCGCACCGCCCTGAGGAACGAGGGGCCACCGACCGAGGCGGCCGGGAACAGCTTGACGAGATCGCATCCGGCCCTGTAGGCGGCCAAGATTTCGGTCACGGTGCCACAGCCGGGCACATAGGGGATGTTGCGGATGTTGCATGCGGCCGCGACCTCGGCCGAGAAACTCGGGGCGAAGACGAAGTTGGCCCCGAGATCGATCACCTGGGCTGCAGATGCCCCGTCCACTATCGACCCGGCGCCGATCATGAGCCCGGGAAGGGTCTGACGGGCCCAGCCGATCAGCTCGCCCAGCACGCCGATGGCACCGTCACCCCTGTTGGTGAATTCCAAGGTGGTGAGACCACCCCTCACCAAGGCGCTCGCCACTCCCTCCGCCGTTTCCACGTCGGAGTCGTGGAACACGGGGACGACACCCTCCCGGGCAATGGTGTCGAGTACTTCGGTCTTGGTGTGACTGGCCACGGTGTCCTCTCGCATCACAATATGCTGTGAGTTTCACAGTATACTGTCACAATGACCTCCCTGGCGATCGACTACCACGGCGGTGGCGTTTTCGCGGCGCGCTCCTACGAACCATCGCGGCCGGGCCCCGGCGAGGTCGGGATCGCGGTCGCCTTCACCGGGATATGTGGCACCGATCTCAAGATCGCCCACGGGGCAATGGACCAACGTGTGACCTCACCCTGGCCGATCGGACACGAGATGTCGGGGACGATCGACTCCCTGGGGCCCGACGTGACGGATTGGGCGGTCGGAGACAAGGTGACGGTCATGCCCCTCGACTGGTGTGGTGATTGCCCGGCATGTGTGAGGGGACACAATCACATCTGCCACAACCTCGACTTCGTCGGGATCGACTCCCCTGGCTCACTCCAACAGCATTGGAACGTACCTGCCCGTTTACTCGTCCGTCTGCCGGACCGTCTCCCACTCAGAGCAGCGAGCCTCACAGAGCCGACGGCCGTTGCCGTACACGACGTTCGACGTGGCGGAGTCACCGACTCCAACCAGGTGGTCGTCATCGGGGGTGGGCCCATCGGTTTGCTCATCTCGGTGGTGGCCGCCCGAGCCGGCGCCGACGTGCTCGTGTCAGAGGTGTCGCCCTTCCGGCGTGACCTCGCCGCGAAGCTCGGCCTACGCACCGTAGACCCGAGCAGCGAGGACCTGATCGCAATGGTCTTCGACTGGTCGGATGGAAAGGGAGCCGACATCTCCTATGAGGTGTCAGGGTCGAAAGCCGGTGTCCAATCGCTGACCGATGTCCTCGCTGTCCGCGGGTTGGGTGTCGTGGTGGCCATCCACACCGAGCCGACACCGGTCGACTTGATGGCCGTCTTCTGGAAGGAGCTCGAGATTCGGGGCACCAGGGTGTACGAGCGCCGCGATTTCGAGGAGGCCGTCGAGCTGCTGGCCGACGGTGACATACCTGTAGACGCACTGATCACCGACGTGGTGCCCCTGTCCGAGACCCCGGACGCGATCGAGCGTCTCGCCTCCGGGGAGCAGATCGTCAAGCTGATCGTCGACTCGCGATGACTTCACCCCACCCCGGCACGCCGGCCCCCGCCGTCCTTCGGGCGGCAGAGATCCTCGAGGTGATCGCGGGACAACCGGACGCTTTTCCCCGGGTATCGGAGATCGCGCGCGTCACCGGCATTCCCCACTCGTCGGTCACCAACATCCTGGCCGCTCTGGTCGAGACCGGGCTGGCCCGTCGCACCGGGGCCGGCTTTTCGATCGGGCCGTCGGTAGTGGAGTTTGCGTCCGTGTTCCTGCGGAGTGACGACCCGGTCCAACGCTTCCGCGACTTCGTCCCGACGATGGAGACCCTGGCGGACGAGACCGCACAACTCGGGACGCTCGACGGAGGTGACGTCCTTTTCCTCGCCCGTCACGACGGAACCCAGCCGATCGCCCTCACATCGGGCGTGGGCAAGAGGCTTCCGGCTTCCTCGACGGCGATCGGGAAGGCGATGCTCGCCCAACTCGATCCCGCCGAGCTCGCCGCAATCATGACCGATCCGCTGCCCCGGCTGACCGAGCGTTCGCATCCCACCCTGGCGTCGTTGTCCGAGGACCTCGCTGTGACCCGGGAGCGAGGTCACGCGTTCGATGACGAAGAGGCGGCACCGAACGTGGTTTGTATCGCCGTCGCCGTCGAGACCCCGGACGATGCGCCCCGCTACGCGGTCAGCACCACGATCTTCAAGGATCGTTTGACCCCCGATCTCGGCGAGCGTCTGGTCGCCGACCTGACGAGGGTCGTCTCGTACCTCGGGAAATAGGGGTGGATCACCTTGACGTACACAATCGACCTGAGGGAGAAGACGGCTCTGGTCACCGGGGCGCGGCGTGGCCTCGGGAAGGCAATCGCCATCGGGCTGGCGAAGGCGGGTGCCGACATAATCGGTGTCTCTGCCGGCCAGGAGGAGACCGGCTCCGAGGTCCAGGACCTCGTCGAGGCGGAGGGTGTCACGTTCTCGGGTCGAGCCTGCGACCTGGCCGACCGGGAGTCGCTGTACGAGCTCCTCGGCTGGCTCGCCGATTCGGGACGGGAAATCGACATCCTGATCAACAACGCAGGGACCATCATCAGACACCCGGCTGCCGAACACAGCGATGAGGACTGGGATCAAGTGCTCCAGGTCAACCTGAGCTCCCCATTCGTTCTCGCCCGCGAGCTCGGCGGGCAGATGATCGAACGGAAGTCCGGCAAGATCATCTTCACTGCCTCCCTGCTCAGCTTTCAGGGTGGCATCACAGTGCCCGGGTACACGGCGTCCAAGAGCGCCATCGCCGGGCTCACGAAGGCGCTCGCCAACGAGTGGGCGTCCCATGGCATAAACGTCAACGCCATAGCCCCCGGTTACATGGACACCGACAACACGGAGGCACTGCGCAGCGACCCGGTCAGGTCTCGGGCGATCCTGGAGAGGATCCCGGCGGGTCGATGGGGCACGGGTGAGGATGTCGCGGGCGCAGCCGTGTTCCTTGCATCAACGGCCGCCGATTACATCCACGGCACCGTGCTCATCGTGGACGGGGGGTGGATGGGTCGTTGACGTGGTGTGAGCTATCCGCCGCGTCCAGGCCCGCGACCGGTCACCGGGTTCGTCAAGGCACCTATCCCATCGATCTCGACCGTCACCACGTCCCCACGCCTCAGGTACCGGGGAGGCTCTCGGGTGAAACCGACTCCAGCCGGTGTTCCGGTTGCGATCAAGTCACCGGGCTCCAGGGTGATGGCCTGCGAGATGTGACTGACGAGCGTGTCGACGTCGAACAGCATGTTGGCCGTCGAGGAATCCTGCACGATCTCGTCGTTGACGAGACAACGGATGCCGAGAGCCTGTGGGTTTGGGATCTCGTCGGAAGTGACCACCCAGGGCCCAACGGGACAGAATGTGTCGAGGGACTTCCCGCGCATCCACTGCCCGTCGCCGAGCTGGAGGTCGCGGGCCGAGATGTCATTGACACACGTGTAGCCGAGAACATGACTCCGCGCCTCCGACGGAGAGACCTGATGTGTGCGGCGGCCGATGACGACGCCCAATTCAGCCTCGAAGTCAACCGATTCGCTGATCTCAGGTATCACGATCGGCTCACCCGGCCCCACCAGGCTGCTGGAGAGCTTGGAGAACAGGAGCGGCTTGTCTGGCAGCGCGGCCCCGGTCTCCTCGGCGTGATCGCGGTAGTTGAGCCCCACGCAGATGATCTGGGCTCCCCGATCCAATGGGCACATCAGCTCCACGGCGCCGAGGGGGATCGGCTCGCCACCAGGCACCGGCTCGAAGAGATCATCACCGGCTGGGGTGACGCCATCCCCGGTGACCAAGCCAAACCCGTTGGTGCCGTCGAGCCTGTATCGCACCAATCTCACGGATGCTGCTGCGAAGCCAGGGGCGTGCGGTTGCGTCTCGAGTCGCTCACGAGTCGCCGGAGTTGTCGATCATCCTTCGCACCGATGCCTCGGTGGTCGCGACGTGAACCAGCGCAGCCGCTTCCCCCAGGGTCGGGTCACCCTCGCGGAGGGCACGGAGGATCTCCGCGTGCTGAGCGATGGTTTGGGATTTGGCCTCGTCCTCGATGATGCCGCGCCAGATCCGCGAGCGGGTGGTTCGGATCGAGACACCACCCAGCATCGAGGCCAGGGTGACGTTCCCGGAGGCCGCGGCGACCACCGCGTGGAAGTCGCTGTCCATCTGCACCAGGGCCTCCTCGCTCTCGGCGGAGCGCATTCGATCGAGGAGTGTCTCGAGCTCGGCGAGCGCGTCTTCGTCGATCCTCAAGGCGGCAAGGGCGGTCGCCGCCGGTTCGAGAATGCGCCGGACCTGCACCAGCTCCAGGGAGAATCCCTCCGCCATCAGCTCCGCGGCGGCGCCGATCCCTTCCAACAACTGCTCTGGGCGGAGACTGGTCACATACGTCCCGTCACCGCGACGAACGTCGAGCACACCCGCCGTCACGAGCCCACGGACGGCCTCACGAACGGTGTTCCTCGAAGCACCCAGAGCCGCAGCGAGCTCCGCCTCGGGGGGCAGTTTCGACCCGGGGACGAGCTGGCCACCGGCGATCATCTCTCGAATCTGGCGGATCGCTGCTTCAGTGAGCGGAGCGGACACAGACTTCTCGCATTCCAGTAGACATCCGATGTTTGATGTCCTATCGTAGCGATTCTGACGGCGAGCGGTCCAATATAGGGGTAATACACCCGATCACTCGTCTCGCGAGGAGGCAATACAAGGTGTCAGATTCGGTCACGAGCCCACGGGACTCCGACCTGAACGAAGCGGGGCGCGCACGGTCCGTGACGGGGGCCGGTGGCACTGGCGCCGAGGTCACGCGACACGACGAGCCCGGTCCGTCCCTCGACGGCTCGCTTCGAGTGGCCCTTCTCCTGCTCCGGGCCGGGCCCCTGCTCATTCTCGTCGCGTTGATCGTCGTGATCTCGTTCCTGATACCAGTCTTCCTCACCACCCGAAACATCGGCAACGTGCTTGCCCAGACGGCGGTCATCTCGGTCTTGTCCCTTGGTCAGCTGCTGGTCATCATCACCCGGGGCATCGACTTGTCCGTCGGCTCCGTCCTGGCGCTGGCGACCGTCGTCGGAGCAGTGGTCTTTCACGCCGGAGGCTCTAGCTTCCTCGTCATAGCGGTCATGCTTGGTTCGGGCCTGGTCGTCGGCCTCTTCAACGGGATCCTCTTCGTGAAGGGCCGGATCCCACATCCGTTCATAGTGACTCTCGCCACGCTCACGTTGGCCAGAGGCCTGGCGTTGTGGCTCTCGGACGGTCGCCCCATCCAGGACATGCCTCAAATCATCCGCACCATCGGGGGCGACTCCATACTCGGCTGGCTCCCCATCTCCTCCTTCGTGGTGGGAACCGTCGTGTTCGCCGTGTGGATGCTGCTGCACCGCGTGGTGTGGGGACGTTGGATCTACGCAGTCGGCGGCAACCCGGAGGCCGCTCGGCGGACTGCGATTCCCAGCTCGGCCATTCTGATCTCGGTCTATGCCTTCAGTGGCCTGGCGGCCGGGATCGCCGGGTTGCTCACCGCGGGCAGAACCAACGCCGGCGCCCCCACGTTCGGAAACCTCGCCGAGCTCGACGCTATCGCGGCGGTCATCATCGGCGGAGCCAGCTTTCTCGGCGGGCGGGGCAAGGTCAGCCACGCCCTGATCGGGGCGATGATGATCGGCGTCATACGCAACGCCATGAACCTGGCGAACCTCGATGCGTTCTTCCAGCTGATCGTCCTGGGCGTCGTGATCCTGGTCGCAGTCGAGTCGGACGTGCTCAGGGGTCGTCTCGAAGACCGGCTCCGACTTATGCAGGCGGCCCGAACATGACCTCGGGCGCACCAGCACTCACCGTCCGGAGTGCCACCAAGCGATTCGGCGGCGTCCTCGCTCTCGACAACGTCGACATCGAGATGTATGCGGGTCAGGTTCTGGCGATCCTCGGGGACAACGGCGCCGGGAAGTCGACACTGATCAAATGCATCAGCGGGGTCCATCAACTCGATTCGGGCACGATCGAAGTCGAGGGCAAAGAGGTGCAGCTCCACAGCCCTTCCGACGCCCGGGCCCTTGGTATCGAGACCGTCTACCAGGACCTGGCCCTCTTCGACAACCTGGGCCCGTCGGCCAACTTCTACGCAGGCCGGGAGATGGCGGGGCCGAGGTGGCTTCCCATGGGAATGAGACTTCTCCGCAGCAAGAGCATGTCCGTGGCGACGCGGGATGTCCTCGACCGTCTGCAGGTGACCCTCCCCGACCTGGACGCACCGGTCGGCCTCATGTCCGGCGGGCAGCGTCAAGCCGTAGCCGTGGCACGCGCCACCGCCTTCGCCGCGCGCCTCGTCATCCTCGACGAGCCCACTGCCGCCCTTGGCGTGCGTGAGGCCCGCAGGGTCCTCGATCTCATCCACCGTCTCCGAGACGAAGGGAAGGCCGTGGCCGTGATCTCACATGCCATGGACCACGTCATGGAGATCGCCGACCGGGCGATCGTGATGAGACGCGGTCGAAAGGTCGGTGAAGCCCTCCCCGGTGAAAGCTCACGCGACGAGATCGTTTCGATGATCGTGGGAGGTGATAGCTGAGGAAGGCTGGAACGAGCCCGCCGGCATTGGAGCCAACGGGTGAGAAGACGGGTGCCGAAACATGGCCCCCCTAGAGAGGACAGTCAAGGATGAAAAGAACAACGGCCCGCTGGCTATTGATCAGCGTGGTGATCGCGATGCTTGTGGCCGCCTGCGGTGGCACAGGCTCGGACGACACTTCAACTACCGCAACCGAACCAACCGGAACCGCGGCTCCAACCACGGTCTCGGACACCGAACCCGCAGGCGACACCTACAAGCTGGGGCTGATCACCAAGTTCCCCGTCGACTTCTTCTTCGTGATCGAGGATGCCGCCAAGGAATGGGCCGACCAGCACCCTGATGTCGAGCTTATCACGGGCATGGGCGAGTCGGCCTCGGACGATGAAGGTGTCATCGCCTTGATCGAGTCGATGGTGACCCAAGGTGTCGATGGGATCGCCATAACACCGACCGGAGAGGCTGTCATCCCAGCTCTCGATGCCGCCGTAGCGGCGGGTGTTGAGATCGTGCTCATCGACAACGACCTCCCCGACTGGGACGGAAAGACAGCAGTGGTTGCCACGAACAACTACCAGGGCGGCGTACTCGCCGGAGAGTGGCTGGCAGAGAACCTGGAGGCGGGGTCGACCCTTGCCGTGCTCGAAGGCAGACCTGGTGTTCCCGCTCTCGACGATCGCGTCAACGGGATGATCGAAGGCCTCGGTGATGCCGACATCACCATCGTTGGCCAGGCCCCGACCGACTGCGATCAGGTCAAGGGCGTCTCGGCTGCCGAGGACCTCCTGACGGCCAACCCGGACGTCGATGCCATCTACGGCGCCTGTGGCCCGCCGATCATCGGTGCACTGGAGGCCATCGACAACGCCGGCATCGCACCCGAGGACATCGTGGTCGTTGGCTTCGACGCCCTCCCCGATGAGATAACCGCCATCCAGGCCGGGACTGAGGACGCATCGATTGCCCAGTTTCCCCCGAAGATGGGTGAATTGGGCATGGAGACTCTGTACCAGGCTGTCTTGGGTAACCCTGTGGAGCCCAACGTCGACACAGGCACAGCGGTGGTGACGCCCGAAAACGTCGCTGACTTCTCCTGACAAACCGCGCGAGAAGCGGGCC
>JBAVPF010000220.1:0-14408 GCA_049692815.1 Acidimicrobiia bacterium | reverse complement strand
CGACAGCCAAGGGGATCGTCCAGGGGGCCGGCGAGCTTGGCTCCGACATCGCGGACGCCACCAGCGGAGCGCTGGCCGGTGCGGTCGACGGGGCGAAGAAGGTCGGTCTCAAGGCAGAGGATGCGGTATCTGCCGCCGCCCAGGGTGCCAT
The DNA here is from genome assembly GCA_049692815.1 of Acidimicrobiia bacterium. GTDB lineage: Bacteria > Actinomycetota > Acidimicrobiia > Spongiisociales > ZC4RG35 > JANQRA01. The sequence goes on along the minus strand of JBAVPF010000220.1, from coordinate 14,257 downwards.
GGAGGCTGCCGAGGGCATCGGCGAGTCGGCGGTACATGCGGTCCGCGACGTCGCCGCCAGCGGTGTCGGGGGCGTGAAGGCTGTCTTCGACGGCCAGCAAGACACCTGATAGTCAGGCGATTCGGAAGGAAAGGAGCCGGGTCTACCCCGGCTCCTTTCGCGTCGTCACAAGCCGACGATCGGCGACCCTTCCCCAGGCGCCTGCCCCTTGGCCTGCACCGCCGCCTGGAAGAACCGGGCCTGCATCGCATACAGACCGCCGCCGTCGTTCTGCACAACCTGGCCATTGAGCCACCTCGCCTCTGGCAGGCAGAGGAGAGCGATGGCCTCGGCGGCGGCCTCGGGGCTCGCCGCCTCACGCAGGGGGTGGGTCTCGACTTCGGTCTCTCTCATCGCCTCGTAGAGCGGCCCGGTCATCATCCGAATCGAGTCGGTGTCGATGTAACCGGGAAGCACGCCAACCGCAGTCACCCCGGTCGGTCCCAGTTCGACGGCGAGATAGCGGACGATGGTCTCCATCGAGGCCTTGGCCGCCGCCAGCAGCCCATGGGTTGGGGTATAGCCGACCGTGTCGGCGCCGGAGATTGCGATGATCCTCCCCCCGGCCATCTCCAGCATTGGGAAGGCGAGTTGCACCATCAGGATGAAGTGCCGCACCGAGATGGCGAACGTCTTGTCGACCTGGTGCATCTTCACTCCGAGGAGCGGCTTCAGCGCAGTAGCCGCGGCGTTGGCGACGAGGTAGTCGAGACGATCCATCCCGGTCACCTCCTCGAAGGCGCTGCGGACGCTGTCCTCGTCGACGAGATCCATTTGGATGGCCATCGCACCCGGAGTATGTGCGTCACAGGCGGCAACAACCGCTTCGGCGTCGTCGGAGCGCTGGCGATAGGTGATGGCCACCCGAGCGCCCCATCGGGCGAGGTGTCGTGCGGTGGCCGCACCGAGACCCCGGGAGCCACCGGTGATCAGAGCGGACTTTCCTTCGAGAGGACGAGCATCGGACATCGGGTGACGAGCCTAGGTCTTGGCCCACCAGCGGACGCGACCGACGTCCTCGAAACCGACCCCCTCGTAGAACTTGGTTGCCTCCCGCCAGTCGTCGGTGAGGACACGAGAGAGACGCATGCCGGCCCGCGCCATCTCGGCGAGGCCGTGGTACATCAGGGCCCTGCCGATTCCCTGTCGGTGATACTCGGGGCGAGTGCCGAACGGCTCGATCTGGGCCACACCCGAGTCGTCGGCCCACCACACCATGAATGCGGCGATCCTTCCCTCCGGGTCGACGGCAACGAGGTCGTGTTCCGGCACGTACACCGACGATCTCATGAACCCCAGGTAGCGCTGAAGATGCATCGCCTCCGGCATGTTCGACTCGAAAGCGGCATGGGCCGCGGCTCGTCGGGAGTTGGCCTCCATCTCCCCGGCGAGCGCGCGGACGGTCCAACCCGCTGCGAGTTTCGAAGTGGGAATGCCGCCGGTCAGGTCCCACTCGTAGGATCGGTAGGCGTAGGCAGGTGAGTATCCGGCCGCATTCAGTCGCTCGACCATCTCGTCGTCTCCGTCGTCGACCCAGCCGACCTGCCCACGGTCATCCAGTCGACGCTGCGCCCAGCGGACCAGCGGCATGCGGTCGACGCCTGGGCGGGCGAACACGTTGATCTCGTACGGCTCGATCGAGTCGATGGTCACGAACGCCGAATCACCCTGGATCCAGGTGGTCCAGTGGTCGGGATGGCGAGGGTCGTCGTGATAGAGCCACCAGGCGTAATCGCCGGGATGGATGTAGTAACGGTCGGTGCCGGCGTCGATCCCGTCGGACAGGATCGACTGCACCAAGCCGAAGTCGTCCAGTGATGCCGGGCGGATTCCCGGAGCAAGTGGATCAGGTACTCCCGGGAAGGCCGAGACATCCTCGCCGAGACCGTGCTGAGCGGCCCCGGCGAGGGCTATCGCCAGGTACCAGTCGAACGGATCGGCTCGATAGGGCTCCCCCTCGAACGTGTAGGTGAGCACCCTCTCGCCATCGATGTCGGCCCCGATCGGGGTGTAGCGGGGCTCTGCCTCGTCCAACCTCTGTCGCTCGCCATCGTCGATTTGGTAGATCACACCTCGAACGGATTCGCCTTCAGCGGGTCGGATGTTGAACTTCGCTGAACCATCTGCCGAGGGCTTGTCGCAGACGAGCCGCCATCCGTCGAGCACGCCTGTGCGACGAGGTGTCGCCGAAGGGCAGCGACTCCTCAGCTGGGGAACCCACAAGTTCGACCCATAGGCGAAGTACGGGAAGCTCAATCGGTGATCCAGTCCTCCAAGGGGATGCCGAGCCCGTCGGCGATCCGGTTGGCGTAGGCGTAGTAGGCGGTGACCTCGGCGATGTGGAGGATGTCCATGTCCTTGAAACCGGCCTCTCGAAGACGGGCCACATCGCTCTCCCCCACGTCCGCCGGGGACTCGGTCAGCTTGACCGCGTAGCTGAGCATCTCCCGTCTCCGATCGGACAGGCCGGCCTTCTCCCAGTCATCCTCTATGGCCGCGGCGAGATCATCGTCCTTGAGAAGCCGACGCAGACCGCGTCGGTGGTGGGTCACTCAGTAGTGGCACTCGTTCACACCGGACACGACGAGGGCGATCATCTCCCGCTCCACCTTCCTCAGGCTCGCCGTGCCCTTCATCGCCTGCCGGTAGAGGCTGCTGTGGGCGGCGAGGCTGCCGGCGTCGAGGGCGTGTATGCGCATGATCCAATCGACCCTGTCGTGGGCCGGGTCGATCACCTCGGACTTGAGCGGCTCCATCTCGTCGGGCCAGGAGTCCTCGTGGGGCGCATCGATCCAGGGCATCGTCGACAAGATACGTGATGGGCGTCAGTCGAGGTCCCGAGCCAGGAGGTCGTCGTAGGTCTCCCTCCGCACGACGAGCCGTGCGTCACCCCCGGTGGCGAACACGACGGCGGGCCGGAGCACCATGTTGTAGTTGGAGCCCATGGTGTGCCCGTAGGCCCCGGTCACGGGTGTGGCGAGGATGTCACCCACCTCCATGTCGGAGGGGACCCGCCCGTCCCACACGATCACGTCACCCGATTCGCAGTGCTTACCGACGAGCCTGATGGCACGGTCGCGCTCCGCGGTCGTAGCCTTGACCATGAAGACCTCATATCCGCTGCCGTACAACACCGGACGGGGGTTGTCGCTCATCCCTCCGTCGACGGACACATAGGTGCGCACCCCCGGGATCTCCTTGACCGTCCCCGCCGTGTAGAGCGTGACGGCCGCCTGGGCGACGATGGCCCGACCCGGCTCGGCGACGATCTGTGCCTCCAGACCGGCCGCCGCCACGGCCTTCCCTATCGCCGCTCCCCATTCGGTGATCGTCGGCGCACTCTCCCCTTCGACGTAGGGGACTCCGAGACCGCCGCCTATCGAGAGAGTGCTCACGCCGAGATGGGAGACGAAACCCGCCATGACCTCGATCACCTTGCCGAACGAGCCCACGTCGAACACCTGACTCCCCACGTGGACGTGAAGCCCGGTCAGCTCCAGACCGGGAGCCTCTCGGATCCTGCGGACCGCCTCGAGAGCCAGACCCTCGGCGAGGCTGATCCCGAACTTCGAGTCGGTGGCGCCCGTGCGCAGGAAATCGTGGGTGTGGGCCTCGACACCCGGGTTGACCCGGAGCATCACTTCGATCGGCTTCTCCCTCGTCGCCATCCCTGCGAGACGGGAGATCTCAGAGAACGAGTCGGCAACGATGACTCCGACACCGGCCTCGACCGCCATGGCCAGCTCCTTCTCCGACTTGTTGTTGCCATGGAAGACCAGATTCGGGGCCGGGACCCCGGCGGAGAGCGCGACATGGAGCTCGCCACCGGTGGCCACATCGAGGCTCATCCCCTCTTCATGGGCGAGACGCGCCATCGCCTTGCACAAGAAGGCCTTGGTGGCATATGCGGCACCATCGGGAAATGCGGCCAACGTCTCACGACAGCGCGCCCGCACATGATCCTCGTCGTAGACGAAGATAGGGGTCCCGAACTCGCCGGCGAGATCGATGAGGTCACACCCGGCAATCGACAGACGCCCTGTCTCATCGACCGATGAGTTGTCAGGAAGCAGATGCCAGGGAAGGGCTGTCATGGCCGGTACTTGGTACTAGGTACCAGGTACGAAGTACAGGCAGGTACTGAGTACTGAGTACTTGGTACTTGGTACGGGCGCGGCAGCTGCCGCCGACCGGCGTCTGTTTGACCGACCGATCCAGCTGTTGGCTGCCAACAGAGCGAAGATGCCTCACCGACACCAAACCCCGAGGCCCAGCAGACCCCGGGCAAAGTCGGCAGCCCTAATTGCTGAACGTCACCGAGAAGGCGGGGGCCCAACGGGTGACGACACGGCCATAACATTCGCCGGCTCTGAGGAGATCGCCTGCGGCCAGCGCTTCGAGCGACTGCCGGATCTGATCACACGAGTCGTCGAGCACGAGATCCTGCGGGTCGAACAGTGTGGAGACCTCGCCATAGTCGAGCTCCAGCATCGAGGTCTCCGGGAAGGGGATCAGCCAGTCGAGGAGCTGGTCCAACTCCTGGGCCGGGCCCGAGAACATCGTCATCCTGGACAGGATCGTGTGTGCCGCCCTCACCCGGCGTCTGGCGGCCCCCATGTCGGCCCGGAACCGGATTCGGGGGCCTTCCGGGCCCTCGTAGACCTCCTTCTCGCCGGGCTCGAAGGCGGCGAACCAGCGCACCGGCACGTGCCAAGCCGAGGTGAGCACGTGGGACCGATGCTCGGGATGGTTGCGGTGGTAGGCCCTGAGCTCACGATCGGCGGCGCGTGCCTCGGTCTCCGGTATCAGCCCGGCGCCCAACCCCCGGAAGGCGTTGGCGAACGCGATCGTCGACTCGAGGACACGCAACCTGAGATTCCGGGGGCACACGAGCCGTTGCCCGTTCCATTCCACCGTCCAGTGGGTTTCGCCCTCCGCCTCGGAGAGGAGGCCATACGTGCGGACGAACCCTGGCACCGGGTCGTTGGAGCCCGACACCTCGGGGGAGTAGACCCGCAGGTAGGCCGACTTGGTCATCCGACAATCCTGGCACACGACGGCCGATGATGGGCAAGCCGGCAGGCACCGCTCTTGCGCCAACCGACAGGGGCGGCGGTCGGTAGTATCCGCTCACAGCCCACTCGATGGCGAGGAGGTCAGCTGCCATGGGTGTTTTCGAGGCCGTAGCTGGTGAGGGCCACGAGCAGATCCTCTACGGCCACGACCCGGTATCGGGTCTAAGAACGATCATTGCGATCCACAGCACGGCACTGGGTCCCGCCTTGGGCGGGACTCGTTTCTTTCCGTATGAGAGCGAAGAGGAAGCACTACAGGATGTGCTCCGGCTCTCCAAGGGGATGACATACAAGGCGGCCGCCGCCGGCCTCGACCTCGGGGGAGGCAAGGCCGTGATCATCGGCGACCCCAGAAAGGACAAGTCGGAGAGGCTCTTTCGCGCATATGGCCGGATAGTCGACTCTCTCCAGGGCCGCTACATCACGGCCGAGGACGTCGGCACCACCACGGCCGACATGGACGTGGTGCGTAGAGAGACGCGGTGGGCTTTGGGCAACAGTGTCGCCCTGGGCGGAGCCGGCGATCCATCTCCGATAACTGCACGCGGGCTGCTCGCTGCCACCAGGGCTGTCGCGGAGAAGCTGTGGGGCGACCAGAATCTCGCCGGCCGCCGATTCGCCATCCAGGGAGTCGGCAAGGTGGGCGGTGCCTTCGCGCAGCTACTCGTGGAGGCACGGGCCGAGGTCATCGCCACCGACGCCTACCCTCCTGCCCTGGATGCGGCGGTGGAGACCTTGGGGGTCAAGCCGGTGGAGCCGGACGAGATCTTCTCCGTCGACTGCGACATCCTGTCACCTTGTGCCCTCGGGGCGAGTCTCAACGAGGTGACCATCCCCCGTCTGGCCTGCGCCGCCGTCGTCGGAAGCGCCAACAACCAACTGGCGACCGAGGACGACGCAAAGAGGATCGCGGACCGCGGCATCCTCTACGCGCCCGATTTCGTGGTCAATGCGGGTGGCCTCATCAACGTCTACGACGAGTTGACCGGCTACTCGCGGACACGAGCCCTGCACCGTGTCGACGGGATCTACGACGCAACCATGAAGATCCTCGAGACCGCTGACCGTCTGGGAATCAACCCCAACGAGGCGGCCGTCCGGGTGGCCGACGATCGGGTTCGGGACATCGGCGACCTCCGTCGATTCCGACGAAGCGGAGACGATAGGAACTGACCTCATGATGTACTCGAACATCGATCATCGGAGCCTCGGTCTCTCCGACGAGCAGGTCATAGAGATGTACCGGCTGATGCTGCTGACCCGCAGGGTCGACGATCGCATGTTCGCTCTCCAGCGTCAGGGCCGCGCCGCCTTCGTGCTGGGGTCTTCCGGCCACGAGGGGGTTCAGGTGGCCTCCACATTCGCCCTCGACAGGGATCGGGATTGGGTTCTCCCCTACTACCGGGACATGGGCGTCGCGCTCTCCTGGGGCTTCACCCCGAGGGATATCTTCCTCGCCGTCTTCGCCAAGAAGGACGACCCGTCGTCGGGCGGGCGCCAGCTGCCCAGCCACTGGTCGAACCCCGACCTCAACGTCTTCACCCAGTCGTCGGTGATCGGGAGCCAATTCCCACACGCGGCCGGGATCGCCCATGGTCTCAAGGTGAAGGGCGAGGGGGCCGTGGCGGTGGTCTATGGGGGTGAGGGGTCGACCTCGGAAGGCGATTGGCACGAGGCGATGAACTGGGCCGGCATCCACGACCTGCCCCTCATAATCGTCATAGAGAACAACCAATACGCCATATCGGTGCCCACCGCGGAGGAGGTGGCGGGCCGAATTGCCGACCGTGCCTTGGGATATGGGTTCGAAGGTCATCAGATCGACGGGAACGACCCCTTCGAGGTCTTGGCCACGATGCAGAAGGCGGTGGCGAGGGCACGCACCGGTAATGGGCCGACGCTGATCGAGGCGGAGACCTACCGCTATTACGCCCACACATCGGATGACAACGACGCCCTCTACCGAAGCCGGGAGGAAGTGGAGCGCTGGCGCAAGAAAGACCCGTTGGGCCGTCTCAAGCAGTACCTCATCGAGAATCGGCTTCTCACCGAGGCTCACGAGAAGGAGATCGACGAAGAGGTCGTCGAGACGCTGGCCCGGGCCGTCGAGGAAGCCGAGGCCGCGCCCAACCCGGACGAGCCGATGAGCCGTGTCTATGCCAGGGTGATCGAGCCGCCCCCACCCTCGACTGCCCCGGAGCCCAGGGTGCACGGCGAAGTGGTGAACCTCATCACGGCGATCAACAGGACCCTCCATGAGGTCTTCGAGCAGCACCCCGACGCCGTCCTCTTCGGTGAGGACGTTGCCCGGCGCAAGGGTGGCGTGTTCAAGGCCACAGAGGGCCTGACCGACAGGTTCGGCCCCGAGCGCTGTTTCAACACGCCGATCGCAGAGTCCTCGATCGTCGGCTGCGCCATCGGGATGTCGGCGACCGGCTTCAAGGTGCTGCCCGAGATCCAGTTCGCCGACTACAGCCATCCGGCGTTCGACCAGATCGTGTCGGAGGCGGCCCGCGTCAGCTATCGGTCGGACGGAAGGTGGAACGTCCCGATCGTCATACGCACCCCGTTCGGAGCCGGGATCCACGGTGCCCAATATCACTCCCAGTCGGTCGAGTCGTTCTACGCCCACGTCCCGGGTTTGAAGGTGGTCGTGCCCTCCACCCCGGCCGACGCCAAGGGTCTGCTCCATTCCGCCGTGGACGACCCCGACCCGGTGTTGTTCCTCGAGCCGAAGAAGCTCTACCGGCTGGCGCGGGGACCGTATCCCGAGGGTGAGCATGTCGTCCCTCTCGGCAAGGCTGCGGTACGGCACGTCGGTCGGGACCTGACCGTCATCGCCTACGGGGCGATGGCGCATTTCGCGGTGGAGGCGGTGCCCATCCTCGAGGAGCTGGGCATCAGCCCGGAGGTGATCGACCTGCGGACCCTGAAACCGCTGGACTGGGCCACCATCGAGGAATCTGTGAAGAAGACGTCTCGAGCCTTGATCGTGCACGAGGACAACGAGTTCGCCGGCTACGGGGCCGAGATCGCCGCCCAGATCGCCGACAAGACCTTCGAGTGGCTGGACGCCCCGGTAAAACGCTATGGCCTGCCCGACGTCCCGATCATGCCGTATGCCGGCTCGCTGGAGAACGCGCTCTACCCGACACCCGAGTCCATCGTCCAGCGCGCCCAGGAGCTCGCCAAGTACTGACCCCATTTTCCTGATGCTGCAGGGACGGCATTTCGTCCCCGGGGCGCACGGAAAGCCGACTACCTCTCGTTTGTGGTCTCTCCTGTCCGGGAACCGGTGCTCCGCCCACCCGTGGTCGCCAGGTAGGCGAAAGCCACGATCACTGCGGCCGCCAGCCCGGCCACCACGGCAAGGAAGCCGGAGTAGTCGGTGCGCAGGTCTATGAGCAGATACACGTATTCCCCGGCCATAACCCCTGCCAGCATCGACCAGGCGATCTTGACGACGCCCTTGGCTACCCGGGCCAACACCCATTCGATGACCAGGACGAATGGGGCGAAGACGATCTGGCCACCGAATGAGATGAGAACGACGAGCCCCACCGGGATGAGGGCGGCCGACACCAGGGTCGAGCGGTCGCCGGGCTCCGCGTCACGGGGTCGCGCCGAGGTCTCCATCCTTTGCTGGAATGTAGGCGCTTCTCGCCGTATGTCGTCGTTCCACCCTCCTCCGGGTCAACGAGCCATCCCACGTGCAACGAACACGGCTATGCGGTGTTCATTGCACGCCGGTCGTCACTTCTTCTTGGCCAGGTCTCCCAGGATCTGCTGTGAGGCGAAGCGGCCCGGAGCGCCCATGACGCAGCCGCCGGGGTGCGTCCCCGACCCGCACTGGTAGTACCCCTCGATGGGGGTGCGGTACTGGTTCCACCCGGGCGCGGGGCGGAAGAAGAACATCTGCGGGGCGAGGAACTCGCCAGCGAAGATGTTGCCTTCGGTGAGGCCGACGGTGCGCTCGATGTCCAGCGGCGTGACCACCTCGCGATGGAGCACCAGATCGCCAAAGCCAGGGAACACTTCCTCGAGACGCGCCTGGACGATGTCACCGAGGTTCTCCCGCTCGGTGTCCCAGTCGCTCTCCTTCAGGTGATAGGGCGCGTACTGGATGAAGTTGGACATCACGGCCTTGCCGGGCGGGGCCATGTCGGGGTCGACGTTCGATTGGATGCAGCCGTCGATGTAGGGCCGCTGGCTGTACCAGCCGTACTTGGCATCGTCGAAGGCCCGCTCCAGGTAATCGAGACTCGGGCCCACGTTGATGAAGCCCCGAAAGTGATCGGCCCGCCCCTCGAGACCGGGGAATGTGGGGTTGGCGTCCAAGGCAAAGTTCACTTTGGCGGAGGTGCCCTGGAACTTGAATCGGGAGATGTCCTCCACCAGCTCGGACGGAAGCTCACGCGGGTCGACGAGCTCCATGAACGTCCGTCGCGGGTCGACTGCGCTCACCACGGTCTTCGCGGTGAGCTCCGTCCCGTCCTCCAACACCACTCCGGTGGCCCGCCCCTCTTTGGTGACGACATGGTCGACCGGGGTCTCCAGCCTGATCTCGGCGCCGAACGATTCTGCGGCACGCGCCAGCACCTGGGTGAACCCGCCGTTCCCGCCCTTGTGGAATGCCCAGGCCCCGTAGGCGGAGTCGTGCTCGCCAAAGGAGTGATAGAGGAGGACCAGGCCCGAGCCCTGCGACCGGGGCCCGACCTTGGTGCCGATGATCCCCGAAGAAGCGATCCAGCCCTGGAGGATGTCGGACTCGAAGTAGTCCTCGAGGATGTCCGCGGCGCTGCCCGTGAGCAGCCGCACCAGATCGTGGAGCACACGGGGCGGCAGGTCGGCGAGATACGCGCCCATCGCCGCCATGCGGGCCCGCTCCTCGGGGTCCTTGGAGGTGATGTCCGGCGGGATCGAGTCCATGAGCGGCCTGATGGCATGGACCACCTGCTCCATCATGTGCCCGTAGGCGTCATAGGCGTCGGCGTCGTGCTTGGAGTGACGGGCGATCTCATGGTGATTCTCCGCCTTGTCCTGACCGAGGAGCAGGTAGTCCCCATCCTCCATGGGGGCGAAGCTGGAGGGCATGAGGAGGGGCATGAAGCCGTGCTTGGTCAGCTCCAGCTCGTGGATGATCTCGGGTCGAAGCAGGCTCAGGGCGTAGGAGAACGTGGTGAAGCTGAAACCCGGGTAGAGCTCCTCGGTGATGGCGGCGCCGCCCACGATGTGACGGCGCTCGAGGACGAGCGTCTTGAGCCCTGCCTTGGCGAGGTAGGCCCCGTTGACCAGCCCGTTGTGCCCGCCGCCGACAACGATCGCGTCGTACTTGTTCTTGTCTGCCATGGCTACCTCAGGACGTCTTTCTAGGTGGGTTGTAGAAGGGGAGTCTCGTCACGTGCGAGTCGACCACCTCGTAACGATGGTCGATCGTCACTTCGAGGCCGACCTTGGTGCCCACCTTGGCGTGATCCGGCCGAAGGCGGGCGATGCCGATGTGACTCTGCAGCACCGGGGAATAGACGAAGCTCGGGGTGTACCCGATGCGCTCCAGGTTCTCGTCGTAGAGCATCATCCCGCCGTGCTCGGGAGTGTGATCCTTGGGAGTGACGAGACCACGCTCGTTGTGGGTGCGAGCCCAGTCGTCCCAGTCCACCGTGATCCCCACGGTGTTCCAGCGCGATGTCTTGTCTCTCATCTCGCGTTCTATGGCCCTGCGGCCGATGAAGGCGCGGTCGTCGCTCTCCAGGTCGCGGAGCATCCATCCCATGTTGAGCTCGATCGCGGTCGCCCGCTGATCGTCGTTCCAGGCATATCGCGCCGAGTGGAAGTCGACGTCTATGAGTATGAGGCCGGCCTCGATCCGGGTGATCAAGAGGGCTGTCTGCCCTGCCGGTATGACGCCGTACGGCGTCGCCACCTCGAAGAGCCGATCCCAGACTTCGAGCGCGTCGTCAGCCCCGGCCCAGATCTCGTAGCCGAGGTCGCCGGTGTAGCCGGTGCGTGAGATGGTCACCGCGGCGTCGCCTACCTTGGCCGGCGTCACGTGGAAGTAGCCGAGGCCCTCGATCTCGGGAGCCAGCTGTTTCAGGATCTCACGGGCATACGGGCCCTGGAGGGCGAGCGCACCGATCTCGTCTGACACGTCCTCTATGGACACCGACATCCCGGAGGCGAGGCCCTGGAAGTAGGAGAGGTTGGGCTCGGCGGCGGTCAACAGGAAATCGTTGTCGGAGTTGCGGAGGATGACACCGTCCTCCAGCACCCACCCGTCGTCGTCCGACCAGCAGGTGTAGTGAGCCTGCCCGGGGCGGCATCTTCGGATGTCCCTCGTGAGGACACCGGCCAGGTATCGCTCGGCGTCCACGCCGTGGACCCGGTATTTGTAGAGCGGTGAGGTGTCGATGACGGCCGCCGAGTTGCGGATGGCGAAATACTCGAACTTGTCCGACATCTGATAGCGGTCGACGGCCAGATACCCGGCCCAGTGGCTCCAGAGCCCGGTCACGTTGGCGGCCGAGGTCCTGGGGTGAAAAGGCGTCTCTCGTATCATCGGCTGAATTCCTGAACCATGATTCAGGAAAGGTAGCGTGCCGCCGATGCGTGTGCTCGTCGTGGGTGCGGGTCTGGCCGGTCTGACCGCGGCGACCCGTCTTCAAGGACATGGCCTCGAGGTGACCGTTCTCGAAGCGAGGGACAGGGTCGGCGGCAGGGTCTGGTCGAAACGACTCGACAACGGTGCGATCGTCGAGCTGGGCGGAGAGTGGATCGACTCCTCACACCGCCAGCTGAGACTGCTGGCCGACGACCTGGGTGTCCGGATGATCGACACAGGGCAGGACTTCACAACCAGGGACCTCATCGGGTCGGAGCCCATCCCCGGCATCGAGCACAGCCGGCTGGCCGGTGTGCTCTTCGACGTCATCGAGGCGACCAGCGGCGAGGAACTGAACAGGACGACCATCGCCGACCTCCTCGACTACATAGACGATGCCGGCTCCGCGATGAAGGTCCTCCGCTCGCGTCTCGAAGGGACGTTCGGAGTCCCACTCACCGAGGCGGCTGCGTCCGACCTCGACGCCGAATTCGGCTTGAAGCAGGCATCGACCTACCTGAGGGTCGACGGTGGGAACGACCGTCTGGCTTCGGAGATGGCCGCCCGCCTCGAAGTGCGTCTCGGGGTCCCCGTGAACGGTGTCCGCCAGGGAGGAGCCTCTGTGGCCGCCCTCTGCGGGGAGACGACCCACGAGGGCGACTACATGGTGCTCGCTGTCCCCCTCCCCCAGTTGAGAGGTCCTCGCTTTCTCGAGAACGCGCCGGATCCGCTGCACGAGGCCATCGACGGTCTTGGAATGGGCACCGCGGCGAAGGTCGCCGTCGCAACCATCGGCGAGCCACCCATGTTTCGCCGCCAGGAGCCCGACATCCCGGCGTGGTATTGGACCGGAGCAGACGGAGACGGGTCGACGCGACACGCAGTGACCGGGTTTGCCGGCACTGTGAGTGGGGTCGCCGCCCTCGCGTCCTCGCTGAAGGAACGGCTCTCCCGAGCCCTCCCGGAGACCGGGCTCGCCGGCACACCGATCTTCGTCGACTGGGGAGCCGAACGATGGTCTGGAGGCTGCTACTCGGCGCTCGGGCCCGGCCAACATCGACTCCTCGCCGCGCTTCAGCGCCCATGGGGGCGCGTCATCTTCGCCGGGGAGCACGTGAACGGGACCGGAACCATGGAGGGGGCGGTTCGGAGCGGGATCGCTGCCGCCGACCTCCTCTTGGGGCAAACTTGAGCTATCAGGTTCGCATCGACCGGCGTGTCTTCGTCCCCATGGAGGACGGGACGAGGATCGCCCTCACGTTGTATCTCCCCGACGCCCCGGGGGATGGGCCGTTCCCCGCGGTGTTGGAATCTCTTCCCTATCGGAAGGACGACGACTGCTTCACCCGCGACTACCGCACCTACACCTACCTGGCGGCGAGGGGCATCGCCGGAGTGCGGATCGACGTTCGCGGCACCGGGGCGTCGACGGGCATCGCCGAAGACGAGTACGTCGAGAGGGAACAGCTCGACAACCTCGCGGTCATGGAGTGGCTGGAGACGCAGGACTGGTGTGACGGCCAACTCGGAATGTGGGGCATCTCGTGGGGAGGATTCAGCGCGCTCCAGGCCGCCATGCTCCGACCGCCCCAGCTGAAGGCGATCGCCGCCATGCACGCCACCCACGACCGCTTCGCCTGCGACGTCCACTACACCGGCGGCTCGGCCCATGCGGCGGAGCAGCTCGACTGGCCCGGCTCGATGATCACCACGAATGCGCTGCCCCCAGATCCCGACGTGTTCGGTGACGGTTGGCGCGAGGAGTGGCTTCGCCGACTCGACCGGACCCCGCAGTGGCCGTTCGAGTGGTTTCGTCATCAGCGACGCGACGACTATTGGCTCCACGGCTCACCGTGTGCCAACTACGAAGCCATTCGCTGCCCGACACTGCTCATCGGCGGCTGGCTGGACGGATACGTCGACGGGATCCTCGCCATGACCGAGCGCCTCACATGCGAGAGACGGACGATCGTGGGCCCCTGGGGCCACTACCGCCCGGCGACCGGAGTCCCTGCTCCGACCATCGACCACTACGACCTGCTGGCGCGTTGGTTCGGGCATCACCTCCGCGGCGATCACAACGACGTGATGGACTTGCCGCCGGTGACGCTCTTCGTCCGATCGCAGGCCCCCTTCGACGGTGACGCCATCTCCGGCACGTGGAGGGCGGAGGACAGCTGGCCACCCCACGACGTCGACGAGCTCGTCTCGGGCCTCGCCGAGATGGCTCATGGCGAAACGGCATGGGAAGGACCGCAGTGGGTCGGGTCGCATGCGCCGTTCTGGGATCGCGGGGGGTTCCGGGCCACCGACTCCGGGGAGGACGATGCCGCCTCGATCCACTTCACCAGCGAGCCCCTCGAGGAATCGGTCGAATTGTTGGGATCACCAGTCGTCGAGGCCCGCGTCACGACCGACAGGCCTTTCGGGCTGGTGGCGGCACGGCTCCTGGCCGTCGACCCCGACGACAACGCTTTTCTCATCTGCCGTGGAAACCGAAACCTGGTGTTTCCCGACGACCTCTCACGGCTACGATCGCCCCAGC
>JBAVPF010000219.1:0-5688 GCA_049692815.1 Acidimicrobiia bacterium | reverse complement strand
GACCATCGCCAGGACGAGCCATTGGTATGACCATCCCAGGCTGAGCAGGACGAGCGCAACCGAGTATGCCGTCATGGCGAGGGCGATGGCGAAAGTGGGTGTTCTCCGGTCACCGAGCCTGCCGAATGTGAGGGCAGTCACTATGCCGACCACGCCCCCGATCCAGAGAAGCGAGGCAGCGGCTATCGCCGATGTGCCCATCTCATCGATCGCGGTAGCAGTGAGAAACGTTGCCAAGGTGAACACCGCCACCCCGGAAACCCCGGACGTGATCACGACCAGCAACCCCGACGGGTCCTTCAGCACTTTGCCGAACACCGGCAGCATCCGTGTCCCCGAATCCTCGGGCCTGTCGATCGGGTCGGGGAACACCCTTGCGGTGAGGACGATCACGGCCACGGCGACGACTGCTGCGATGGCGAATGAGACCCGCCAGGAGTGGATGGTGTCCGATGTCTGCACCAGCACTCCGTTGACGATGATTCCCAGGGCACCACCTCCAGAAGCTCCGGCGAGTACCACAGCGTTGGATCGTGCCGGGACGGTCTCCCGCCCGACATGGATGGTGGCCGTCCAACTGATCGGCGCCGACACGCCCAGCACTGCGACTGCGAGGGCTATCAGGGCGGGCGAGTTGGCCAGGGTCACCGCGACGAAACCCGTCCCGCTGACGGCAAACGTGACCAGGAGCAACGCTCTGGTTGGGACCATTTGCAGAATGCGGGAGGCCATGACCGAACCGAGGGCGTAAGCGAGCAGGCCTGTCGCAACGGCCAGCCCGAGGACTCCGTAGCCGCTCTGAAGCTCGCGCTCGATGTGAGGGAGGAGTGCAGGCACCAATGACAAACCGAAACCGTGCGACACCAGGACACCCAAGGCGAGCGCCACGGTGGCGGGGGCGACGCGAACTGTTGGGTTGGTCAATGGTCCTCTTCCGTCTCGGGGCGGGCGGATTTTCCGGCGTCTTCGAGGATGGATGCCACGATCTCGCTCTTGGCGTCGGCGTAGTCCGGCACCGAGGGCCACTCCTCCCGGGCCAATCGGGCTTTGGCCTGTGCATAGCGATCGAGATCCTCATGGCTCGCGCGCAGGCGGTCGCGGAAGAGGACCATGCGATTGATCTCGGGGCACCCGTCACTGAACACGTGGAGGTTGATGTCGTTGTCGGGGCCTTTGAGGAGACGATGCTCATGCCATTCGGGCTCTCTCAGCTTCAACGAGTATCCGCTGGACTCCAGTCGGGGAAGGTATGAGGGCTCGTCCGCCGAGTCGGCGACGGCGAGCACGATGTCGATGATGGGCTTGGCTGCCAGTCCGGGCACCGCAGTCGATCCCACATGCTCGATGAGCAGGGCGTCATGGGAAAGGCATCGTCTGATGCGACGTTTCTCCTCTTCGTAGAGGGCGGGCCAACCCGGATCCCACGGAACCAGATCGATTCTCACGTTCAGCTCGAGTCGCGTGTCGTCTTCACGATGTGATCGTGGCATATCCCCGCTTCAGGGATGCTTTTTGGCGGGCGGGGCAGTGGGGAAGGCCTACCCCTGGGTTCGTGATCGGCGGCGGTGGTACCGGTCTTTGAGATGTTCTTGGGTGTGACATGGGCGGCAGAGGAGCTCGGCGCTCTCGATGGTTGTGGAGCCTCCGTCGGCCCAGTGTGTCTTGTGGTGGATGTCGCAGTGTTTCGGTCTGGCGTGACATCCGGGACCCTGGCAGTGACGGTCGCGGGCGATGATGGCCCTGCGTTGTGCTGCCGTCCAGACCCTGGTCTTGCGGCCGACATCGAGGACCTCGGAGCCGGGGCCGAGAACGATGCGTGTGATCGACGAGTCGCAGGCGATCATGCGAAGAGTGTCAACGTCGACGATGTCGCCGTCTTCGGTCTCGTGGACACCGCCGGCCTCCCCTAGGAGTGCTGGGAGGTCGGCGTGGAGGATGATGTGAGGCTTTTCACCGCCGACGATGGGGGTGGTTCCGTTGTCGAGCCAGTCACGGCAGAGGTTCTCGAGTGCGTCGTGACGGCGTTGGCGTGGGGAGCGGGTGTCGCCTTCCCGGCGTGGGGGCATGTTGGCCCAGAGGGCGGTTTCCAGCGCCTCCCCGGCAATTGACGTCAGCCACCCGTCGACCCTTCGCATCCCACCCGTGGTCTTCGAGATGTGGAGGCCGCGTCTGACCATCTGGGTCTCGATATCGACTTCCCCCGGGCCGTCGACAGACTGCCGCCAGTATTCGACGGCCCTTCCGGTGTCGGTGGCATCGAGGCCTTCGACGATCTCGACGAGCCTCTCTTCGGCGTCCGGGTAGACGTCGGGGACGGATTGGGCAGCCCGGAACAGATGCCGGGCCTGGTCGGTTGACAGACGTCCGTCGGTCCAGGCGGCGTGGGCATGCGGCGCCTTCTCGACAGCGTTGCCCATGGCGATGATCTGGCTGGCCCGTCCGGGCGACATGCGTCCACGATCGGTCAGGAAAGCGGTGGGGGAGGAGTAGCCGAGCTCGTGGTGGCCGTCTCTGCCGGCCAAGTTCTTGACCTTGCGAGCCGTCAACACCTCGACCATCTGGCCGACATGAGCCAGCTCATCAAGGTCGGCGGCGAGCTCTTCAGCCGTGAGATCACCGTCGAAGGTGGCGAACATCTCATCGAGAACCGACCGGAGTTGACTCATCCAACTGCCCTCATGTCATCGAACATACGTTCGATTCACGCCAGAATCAAGAGGTTTGACGAGGCAAGCTCGACTTTTATCGAGCACGCCCAAACGACATGTGCCGGTTCCCCGGACGGTGTCGGTGATGTGCCGTTTTCGTCCCGGATCAGTTTTTCTGCTCGCAGGTTGGCTGGAGCGGAAGGGATCGTTCAGTAGATTGGCGGCCGCCGCATCTAGAACGGCGGAGGGGACATCGGAGTTGCAACCTCAATCGGTCGCTGAGCGGGGATTGATTCGCAGGATCTACGCTGGCCTCGCCTGGCTCTATCTGACGGGCGTCGTGGCCCAATTCGCACTCGCCGGACTTGGACTCCCTCAACTCGGCGGAGCCGGCATGGCCGCGCACGCAGACTTCGGATACATCGCCCTGCACCTCACACCGATCCTCCTCGTCATCGCCTCGCTAGTGGGTCGGGTTGGCCGACGACTCATCTGGCTCACTGTGACCCTGGCACTCGTCGTCTTCGCCCAGCCGATATGGGTGACGGTATTTCGAGGCACCTGGGTTGCGGCACTTCACATCGTGGGCGCCGGAGTGGTCCTCGTCCTCAGCTGGCAGGTTGCGAGAGGTGCAACAAGCGCGGCGCGAGTCCCTGGAGAGCCGGGTCGGGACCATCCATCATCCCTCCAACGCCTTCGGTCAGCGTCGTCGGTGACCTCTGGGCGCGCTCTCCTCCTCGCCATGCTGGTCCTGCTGGTCTGCGACGTGATCGGGGGATTCGTCGCCCTCGCCTTGGGTGCGAACTCGTTCAGCGAGGCGTGGGGCTTCGACACCCAGAACACGGTGCCGCTGCCGGTCGGGGTGGCACAGCTTGTTCTCGCGTGGTTAGCCGCGCGCAACACGCGGCCTCCAATCGGCTACATCGCGGCTGTCACCCTCGGCGTGTTCTGCCTCATCAGCATCATGGCCGGATTGTTCGACGGTGACCTCATCCAGAACGTCGCGTCGGATGGTGTCCTCTCCTTGGGAGTCGCCTGGGCAGTCGTTCTTCTCGCGGTCACCACGGTGGTCGGTCTGCTCGCCGCGATGCGGGCGAAGCAGTTGCGCCGACGTCGCTGACGGCCCTCATCGGTGCCGCGCGGATCTGCCGCGCAACTGATCCCGAGCGATAACACGCATCTCTTCAGATGCGCGAGGATGGCATCACCTATGCGTGCGGGTCCGCCACACCAGCGGGGACTCAATGAATCGAGGCTGTACGTAGGGATGTCTCAAGGACAGAGGCAATAACCTCAATCCTCTCTTCGATGTCGCCGGGCCCTTCCAGCGCTAACTGCACCCTCGTGACCGACGATTCGTCTCCGTAGCGAGCGGCAAGCTCCAGGATCTCCCAATGCTCGAGATGCGACTCGATTCTGTCCTCGGCTTCTGACCACTCGATCCACAGATCGACACACCCATCGGTGTTCTTGTGCCACTCCTCATCCCAAGCGGGATACAGTCCTGGGTAGCGGGCAAGAAGGTCTGAGACACTCCCCTCCTCTGCCATGTCACAAGGTTGTCACCGACACTTCAGGCGCTTCGTCGCCCAGCCCGACCACCACGTAGACCCAATCCGGGTCCAAGGCCTTCTCCAGATCCACCGACGACATCGCCGCCGGCCCCTTCGGGTGGGAATGGAAGACGCCACCGATGGCCCATCCCTTCGATTCGGCGTCGACGAGGGCGTCGTAGTGCTCCTGGGGCGGGATGGTGTACGACTTCGGTGAGGCATCCTCGTTGGCAGTCGGATACACCCCGACGACCCGGCCTTCGGCGACGGCGAGCAGACCGCAAGCCTCGTTGGGAAGCTCGGAGAGGCAGTGGTCGATGATCCGCCGACGGAGGTCGTCAGGCAGGTGGGCGGCAGGTCTCGTCATAGTCCACGAGGGCAGGGAGCCGATCGGGGTTCCCGCATGCCGGGCAGTCCGGGTCCCGTCCCATGGTGAAGACCGAGAAGTCCTGTTCCAGGGCGTCGTAGATCAGCAGACGTCCCTGCAAGGTCTCCCCGATGCCGAGGATCAGCTTGATGGCCTCCATCGCCTGGATCGACCCCACCACCCCGGGCAGGACACCGAGAACCCCGGCCTCGGCGCACGACGGTGCCAGCTCTGGTGGCGGTGGCTCCCGGTGGAGGCATCGGTAGCAGGGGCCCTCCCAGGGGTTGAACACCGATGCCTGACCCTCGAACCTGAAGATCGAGCCATGGACGACGGGCACCCGGAGATGGAGCGAGGCGTCGTTGACCAGATAGCGGGTGGGGAAGTTGTCACCGCCGTCCACCACCACGTCGTAGCCGGACATGATCCGCAGCACGTTGGAGGCGTTCAGCCTCTCGCTGTGTGCCTCCACCTTCACGTCGGGGTTGAGGGCGGTCAGGGTCTCGACCGCTGAATCCACTTTTGACATGCCGATCCGCTCCACGTTGTGGAGCACCTGGCGTTGCAGGTTGGAGGCGTCCACCACGTCGTCGTCGACGATGCCGATGGTGCCAACGCCGGCAGCGGCCAGATACAGGGCCGCGGGTGAGCCGAGGCCACCGGCACCCACCAGCAGCGCCCGCGACTGGAGAAGACGGAGCTGGCCTTCCTCACCGACCTCGGGGAGACGGACATGTCGGGCATACCGTGTCCTCTGGTCGGCAGTGAGCCCGGTCGGGTCGCCCCAGGGGAGACCTGCGGCCTTCCAACCATCGAATCCCTCGGACATCGACGTGACGTCCTCATAGCCCATGTCCAGAAGGGAGGACGCCGCCAACACCGATCGCCATCCACCGGAGCAGTAGATCACGACGGGGGTGGTCCGGTCTGAGATCAACGACTCGATATCCCGCTCCAACACGCCGCGGGGCACGAACCGCGCCCCGGGGATGGCGCCCTGGGCGTATTCGTCGGCCTCACGCACGTCGAGCACGACGACATCGCCGAGCCGGCCCATCAGATCGGCGGGTGTGATCTCGGTGACCCGCTCCCTCGCCGCGGCGACCAGGTCCCGATAGCC
>JBAVPF010000218.1:0-2767 GCA_049692815.1 Acidimicrobiia bacterium | reverse complement strand
GTCTTCGCTCTCGCACTCGCCCTGGGGATGGTCGGCAGCGTCGACAACCCGACCAGGCAGTCGTTCGTCATGGAGATGGTCGGCCGCTCAAAGCTGGCCAACGCGGTGGCGCTGAACTCGGTCCTCGTCAACACGGCCCGGGTAGTTGGGCCGGCCATCGGAGGATTGCTGATCGTCTCGGTGGGGATCGGGTGGTGCTTCGTCATCAACGCCGTCAGCTACGTGGTGTTCATCGTTGCCCTGAGCCTCATGCGCGGAGCGGACATCGAGCGGTCCGAGCCAGAGTCGAGACACCGGGGGCAATTGCGCGAAGCCATCGCCTACGTGGCCAAGAGCCCGGTGCTGAGGGCCACTCTCATCATGAGCGCGGTCATCGGGCTCTTCGCCTACGAGTTCGAGGTAGTGCTGCCGCTGATGGCGAGGTTCACCTTCGGTGGTGACGCCGACACATTCGGGACCATGTTCGCCACCATGGGCGTGGGAGCGGTGATCGGGGGGTTGTGGGTCGCCAATCGTGGCGGAGCCTCCCCACGGGCGGTCGTCGTCGCCTCTCTTGCCCTCGGCGTGTCGATCGCCGCCACCGCAGTCACATCGAATCTCTCGATTGCGCTGCTCGCTCTCATCGCGGTCGGGATGACGTCATCGGCGTTCCTCACTCTCAGCAACTCGCTTCTACAGCTCCAATCGACCCCGCAAATGCGAGGCCGGGTCGTCGGCATGAGAGCGACTGCCATCTTGGGAGCACGGCCCCTGGGAGCTCCTGTGGTCGGCTGGGTGGGAGAGCACCTCGGGCCCAGGTATGCACTCGGGCTCGGAGCCATCTCCGCGATGGCAGTCGGGCTGTGGGCCTGGCGTTGGCTGTTGAGCCGGGAGTAGCAGCCGCCACTACATTCACCTGCATGGAAGAAGAACGCATCGCCCTGTTCGTCGACTTCGAGAATCTCGCTATCGGGGCGAAGGAAGCTCTGGGGGGCATGGAGTTCGTATTCGAGCCGATCGCCAACGCCCTGGCCGAGCGGGGCCGCGTCGTGTCCCGGAAGGCTTACGCCGACTGGTCGATGTTCGCCGATGCCCGCCAGTCCATGACCCGAAGCCACGTCGAGCTGATCGAGATACCGCAACGCATGGGCGCCACCCGCAAGAACGCCGCCGACATCAAGATGGCAGTGGACGCCATCGAGCTGGCCTTCGAGAGGGACTACGTGACGACTTTCGTCATATGCACGGGCGACTCCGACTTCACGCCTCTGGTCCACAAGCTCCGCGAGCTCAACAAGAAGGTGATCGGAGTGGGGGTCAAGGCCTCGACTTCGAATCTGCTGCCACCGGCCTGTGACGAGTTCCTCTTCTACGACAACCTGGCCGGAGTCGACGCCCGGGCGCACGCCGAGGACTCCACTCCTGAAAACGGGGAAGCCACCGAGCTGGAGTCGTTGGTCACGACGACGCTCGGGGGGCTCCTCCGCTCAGGCCAGGGGGAGGTGCTGGCGTCTTCGCTGAAACGGGCGATCCTTCGCAAGGACCCGACATTCACGGAGGCCGACTACGGGTTCCGGGCCTTCGGCGAGTTGATCCGCCACCTCGATTCAGAGGGAGTCGTCGAGCTGTCGGCCGGCCCGGGGCGAGGGGATCCTATCGTCCAGTTCCCGGCGACAGGCTCAGGCGAGCAAGGAGCATTCGACCTGCTTCACGAGGTCGTGAAGGAGATGACCAGCGGCAACGGCCCGGTCGTTCTCTCCGGTCTCAAGAACCAGTTGCGCAAGAAGGACCCGCACTTCAGCGAGAAAAAGTTTGGCTACGGCGGGTTCCTCCAGTTCTGCAAGGCCGCCGAGACACGGGGGCTGATCGAGCTGAGATGGGACGAAGGCGTTGGGGACTACTCGGTGGCGGTGGCTTGAGTCGCGCCGACCTGATCGTCTGGGCGGGCGTCGTCAGCTCATCCGTGAACCGTTCGATCTGAACATCGGGAGCGTGTTGGCCTGATGCGATATCTGGATGCCGCCGCCACCCGCCAGGCGCTGCCCATGGCGGACGCCGTCGAAGCGATGGTTCATGCCTTCTCGGGGGACGCCGAGGCCCCACTACGGTCACTCGTGGGGCCCTCTTTCATCATGCCGGGGCGTCTCGACGATCTCGTGGCGGTCAAGATCGTCTCCATCGTCCCGGGGAATCCGGCCGGCCTCGTTGTCGTATTCGGAGGTGACGGTGCACCGCTGGGTCTCGTGGACGGGCCGACGGTCACAGCGATCCGCACCGGGGCGGTCTCCGGGCTCGCCACCCGCCTGCTGGCCAAGGAGAACGCGAGAACGCTCGCCATGCTCGGGGCAGGAGCCATGGCCTTCGATCAGGTCGAGGCGGTACGCGCCGTGCGTTCGATCGACCGTGTCCTGGTCTGGTCCCGCCGTCTGGAGAATGCCCGGACCCTCGCCAAGCGGATCGGCGGTGAGGCCGTTGCCGATCGTGATGAGGCGGTGCGACTCGCCGACGTCATCTCCTGCGCCACCCCGGCGACCATGCCACTGTTCGCTGAAGAGTCGGTGCGGTCGGGGACACACGTCAACGCGGTAGGGGCGTTCACGCCGGAGATGGCAGAGTTGCCCGCCGAGCTGTTGGATCGCGCCTACGTGGTGGTCGACGACGTGGAGGCGGCCCGGGCCGAGGCCGGCGACCTCATCCAGGCCGGGCGCGAGCCCAACACGACACTGCGGGAGCTTCTCGCCGGGACGTCGCCGGAGATCGGCGAGGACGTGACGGTGTTCAAGAGCGT
>JBAVPF010000217.1:0-5579 GCA_049692815.1 Acidimicrobiia bacterium | reverse complement strand
TCATCACCGCCACGAAAGCGACGCCGGCGAGGACCACGGCCGCACCCGTGATCTGTAGTGGTGACGGCCGTTCCCCGAAGATCAGTGCACCCCACATCATGGTCATTGCCGGTTGGAGGAGGATGATGGTCGCCGTTTCCACCGCCGGGAGACGGGGAAGCGCATAGGAGATGAGGAGCCACCCAGCCACCTGAGCCACCAGTGCCAACGCTATGAGCCATCCGTGGCCAGGCCAGGTGAAGGTGAAATCGATCGGGTCGACAAAGAGCGAGATGGCCAGCACTGCGAACGCGGCGCCAATGGTGGCGTCGAACAGAGGCCCGGCCACAGGTGTCCTGGCGTCGCCGGCGTGCCGGAAGACGAGGATGAACGTTCCGTAGAAGACCGCGGCCATCATGGCCAGCACCGTGCCTCTGACAGGATCGGTGCCAAAGGCATCGCTCCGGCCGACCCCCGAGATCAGGGCGACCCCGATCAGGATGACTGGAATCGTCGTCATGGTGGCGCGGCGGGGTCGTTCACCCAGGAAGGCCCAGGCTCCGAGGGCAACAAAGATGACCTGTGTGTTGGCGAGCAGGGTCGCCAGCCCGGTGCCTATCGACTCGATGGAGAAATGCCAGGTGACCACGTCGGTGCCCAACGCCAGGCCGGCGAGCACTGCCAGCCACCGGCGTGAGCGCGTTCGTGAGTCCTCCGATCTCCTGGAGAGCCATATGACCGCCAACAATGGCAGCGCATAGAAGTTGCGGAAGAAGGCCCCGGTGGTCGGGCTCGTGCCGGACAGTTCGAAGAAGATGGCCGAGAAGGAGATGATCACCGCCCCGCCGACGGCGGTGAGGACGATCGATGCGGACGGCTTGGCGGTGGGTGAGCTCACCCGGCGGCTTTGGCCGCGTCGCGTAGCTCGTTGAACGAGTCGTACAGCGCCGAGACGAAGTCGTCCGAGTCGGGCAGTGTGTCGTAGTCGGACTGGACGCCCCAGAAGAGCCGCCCGTTGTACGAGAAGAGGGCGACTCCCACGCCGTGCTGTGCCCAGAGAGGCACCATCGGGTAGTTGGCCACCATCTGCGATTCCAGCAAGTACATCGGGAACTGCGGTCCGGGGATGTTCGTCACCGTCATGTTGAAAGGCCGTATCCGCGGCCCGGCGAGCCGGCTGGCCAGTGAGAGCAGTGTTATGGGCGTGCCCGAGCTGAGCTCGACGATCGTGGCCGCTCCGAGAGCCTGGTTGGTCTCCTTCAGGGTCCGGGTCGATGTCTTGATCGACTCGTGACGGGACAGGGGGTCGGGATCTCTTATCGGCAGGTCGACCAGCCACATGGCCACCTGATTGCCCATCTGCCCCCGATCGCTCGGGCTCCTGGTGGAGACGGGGTTCATGACCCTGAAATGAGCCTCACCCGGCGAGAAGTCACGTTTGTCCGCCAGGAATCGCCTTATCGCTCCTGCGGTGATCGTGAGGACGACGTCGTTGACCGAGCCGCCCAGCGAGTCCTTGATCGCCTTTACCGCGCTCAGGTCCATCTCGGCCGTGTTGAAGCGCCGGCTCGGGCCTATCTCGGGGTTGAGCGGCGTCTTGATCGATGGGGTGAGCCATCCGGAGCGAAGTGAGTTGAGGGCGGCAGCGGATTTGTCGAGGGCCCGATCGGTCACGAGCTTCCCGTCGCGCACCATCTCACCGACGTTGCCCAGGCGGTCGATGAGACGTCTGGTGAATCGTGCGCTCTCCGCCACGGCCAGCTGAGTCGGTGTGGGAGCGGGTCTGGGCACCCAGTCGGGGATCTCTTCGATCGTCGCCTCGGGCACGACATTGAGCAGGATGGTCGTGAGGTCGATGCCGCTCAGCCCATCGATCATGCAGTGGTGGATCTTGGCGATGAGGGCGAACCGGTCGCCCTGGATGCCCTCGGCCACCCAGATCTCCCAGAGCGGTTTGGCCCTGTCCAACTTGGTGCTGACGATCCGGCCGGCCAACTCCTTGAGCTGGTCGTCGCTGCCGGGGCGGGGCAGCGATGTGTGACGCACGTGGTAGTCGAAGTCGAAATGGCTGTCGTCGACCCAGACCGGCCTGCGGTCGTAGGGGACATACTCGAGACGCTGTCTGTACCGGGGTATGTATTGGAGCTTGGATTTGATGTGCTCCTTGATGCGAGCGATGTCGATCCCGCCGTCGTCGGCCTTCAAAGGGGCGGCGTCGAAGACGGCCACGCCTGCCACATGCATGTGTGACGTCGGTGTTTCCAGCGCCAGGAACGAGGCGTCCAGATAGCTGAGCGGCTCGTAGTGGAAGTCCGTCATTGTTGGCCCCTTGTGTAGCGCCGCCCAGGCTAGAGATCGCGTTCGGATAGGGGGATGCCCGACGCGTGGGCGAATCGACACTGGACGTCTGCCCGGCGTCGGGTAGGTTGTTTCGAGGGGTGTGAGAGTCCCACGGACTCGGGATCGCTCTGACTCATTGGGAGGTGAGGGCAAATGGGGCGCTACTCGTTGCAGGGGCAGGTCAAGCAGGGGCTGGTAGTGGGGACATTGATCGCAGCCTGTACGGCTGCAGTTCTCGTGGCCATCTATGTGGTCACGCGGGCGACGGGCACTCACTTCAGTGATCTGACCCGCGATGCGGCCGCCACTCTGGACGGACCTTGGTACACGGCGGCATTGTCGAACGCGACGGTGGTCATGACATCCGCAGGCGCCGCGATCGCCATCTTCTCCGCCGGCCTCCTGGATGGTCGGGCGAGGGGATCGGTCAAGGGGTTTCTCATAGCTCTGGGCTTGCTCGTCGGCGTGATCGCCATGGACGATCTCTTCATGCTCCACGAGACCGTGCTGCCCGCCCTGGGCATCAGGGCAATCTTGTTGTTCGGCGTCTACGCATTGGCGCTTCTCGGCATCCTCTGGTTTTGGCGAGAAGCGATCTTCGGGAGCAGCGACTACGTGTTCCTGGTGCTGGCCGGTCTGGCTCTCGGCATCTCGGGCGTCGTGGATTCGGTGTTCACAGACGAGGGGCTTCTCGATCTCCCCTTCTCCGGCGAGTTGATCGAGGACCCGGCCAAGATCCTCGGCATGGTGTTCATGACCTTCTACCTGGTCGTCACCGCCCGTCAGGCATTGCTGCGCCGCGTCGACGCAACGACGAACTGACAACATCGAGAAGCGGCTTAGCCCTGGCTTTAGGTCGATTGGGCCATGCTGTCGACGTGAAGGCATTGCTGACCGTCGTCGTCCTCGCCCTCGCGGCCTCCGCCTGTGGTGACACGGCGGGTGGCGCAGCTCCCGACATCTCCGACGAACCGGATGGGTCTGCCCCCACCACGACCACGCTCCCCGATGTCGAGGAACTGCCAGACCTCGGTCCTGCGCCGAATCTCGTCGGTCTCGACGGTTGGCTGCAGGCCGACATCGACTCGATCGACGACCTCCGGGGCAAGGTGGTCGTCGTGTGGTTCTGGACCTTCGGTTGTTACAACTGCAAGAACACGCTGCCCAACCTCGAGGCCCTCTATGCAGCGCACGCCGGTGACGAGTTCGAGATCGTGGGGGTCCATTCGCCCGAGTTCGCCTATGAGGAGGACCCGGCCGCCATCTCAGATGCCGCCGAGAGCCTCGGTGTGACCTGGCCCATCGCCCTCGACACGAGACGCAAGTCCTTCTTCGCCTGGCAGGGGAGCCCGGCCTACTGGCCGAGGACGTTCGTGCTCGACCGGGACGGAGTCATACGTTTCGACCACATAGGTGAGGGGGCCTACGACGAGCTGAACCAAACGGTGGCAGCATTGCTCGGATGATCCCGGCCTTCCTCGAGGGCTTGGCGCAGTCGGTCCTCCCGTGTTCATGGCTGATCCTGCTGTCGGCCCTGCTCGTCGGGATGACGACGGGCCGGCCCACCCGCATCGCGGCATACGCGGTGTCGATGGTCGGATTCATATGGCTGGCCGTGTCCGGCTGGCTTTCCCCTCCGGTGTGGCTGGCAGGGCTGTTCCTGCTGGTCGCCGCCTTGGCTTGGTGGAGATGGGGGGCGGGCGTGGCGCAGACCGCACTGGTGGGCGTTGGGGTGGCATGGGCCTGGCAGCCGTGTGTCGGGAAGGAGTTGGGTCGCGCCCTGAACCTGGCCCAGCATGACCCCGTAGGGGCTTTGCCGGGCTTGGCCGCCTTTCTCATCGGTGTGATGTCGGTGGGCCTCATCGTCGGTGCGGCCGTCCGCCTGGTTTTGAGCCGCAGAGGCCCGGAGGTGCCACGTTGGCTGGCGCCGATCGCGCTGGGAGCCCTGGGATTGCTGATGGTCACCGGGCTCTATGGAAGTGTCGCCTCGACCCTTGCTCGGTGGAGCACAAGCATCTGGGGATGATTCGCTAGCTCGCGGTCAGGGCTGCTCGTGTCGATTCGATGTCCCCTTGCCAGGCCGATATCTCGAGAATCGTCCTGAACCCCATCTCCTCGTTGATCTTCAACATCGGAGCGTTGGAGCCGGCGTTGCCAGTGTTGATCCTGGTCACTCCGGGGAACTCGGCCAGGAACCGCCTCGCCATCGAAGCCTTGAGCAATCTGCCCAGGCCATTGCCGCGATGGTCGGGGTCCACGACCGTGTCATCTTGCTGTGCCATCTCAGGATGGTGACGGAGAGCCATGAGAGTGGTCATGCCGGCGAATCGGCCCGACGGCTGATGGACGGCGAGGGCGGCCCGAATCACGTATCCCCTCGCACCGAGGTTCGTCTCGATGCTGCGCCATTTCTGAGGAGTCATGACTGTCTCCTCGAGATCGAAGTCGTCGATGGGCGCGGTGTTCATCACATCCGAGATGCGGCACCAGTCGTCAAGCCGGTCTTCGGGAAATGGGGGCTCCCAGAACTCGAGCCGGTACTCGGGCGACCGACTCTTGGTCGCCTCGATCCATGACTCCATGAGCTCCCAGTCGATCTCCGAGACGAGGAGCTGATTGATCTTCTCGCGAAGCGCTCTCTTGAGCCCGATTCGCTCTGCAACCGACTCGCCAAAGGAGCCGTCTGGTATGTCGACGATCAGCTTGGAACGTCCCTCGTTCTCGAGGGTGTCGATCCCCCTGAGAAACAAGGCCTTCCCCACTCCGCGGCGGCGACGGTCCCGGCGCACGGCTGGTGTTATCAGCCCACTGTCCCGATGGTCGATCCATGTCGCCACATGCACGATGCCTACGGCCTCGTCTCCGTCGATCGCGACGAAGCGATGGTCGTCTCGATGCGATCCACTCGGCGCCTCCCAGGCTCGACGGTGGTATTCCAGCGATGCTTCCGGGTCGTCAGGAAAGAAATCCCTCTCCAAGTCGACACTGGCACGATGCGCGCCAAAGATGATGCTCTCGTCGGCCGTATTCGCGTCGAAGGGCTCAGTGGTCACGGACATTCGCCCAGTGTGTCAGGTGGGGTGGCCGCTCGCAGCGAATATCCAGGCGGGCCGACGACCTCGTTCGTCATTTTGAACATGTCACGGGGGTTGGCGTGATCTTCAGTGACCGGCCGGCGAGGCCGATAGGGAATACGAAATCCCTACTGGGAACAGACTCACATGAATCACGACATGACTCGTGGCCGAACCATTGTGATC
>JBAVPF010000216.1:0-7227 GCA_049692815.1 Acidimicrobiia bacterium | reverse complement strand
TCTCGATGCCGAACTCCGAACGCATCCGTGTGAACCAGTCGGTGACACGACGGTTGGGGAGCACCTCTGCCACCGCCACCACCGGAATGCCGAGTCGGACTGCGACGGGCGCCGCAGCTTCCCAGTTCCCCATGTGAGGCAGGGCGTAGATCATCCCGGTGCCGGCGTCATGGGCCGCGATGATGTGCTCCAGCCCTTCGGTCTCGGTGGCCTCGAGCATGCCGGGGACCCGGTTGGCGCGGGCCCACAGGGCCTCGGCGTAGTAGCGGCCGTAAGACCGCATGATGGCGAGCGAGCCGGCTACGCGGTCGCTGTCGTCCCCGAGGACCCTGGTGAGGTGCCGACCGGCCATCGCTCGCCGCCGCTTGTCCACTCTGGCCCAGATACTGCCGAAACCGCTTCCCAGGGCCCGGACGACGGGACCGGGGAGGAGTCCCACGAGCCCGACGCCGAGACGCAGGCCGAGATAGGCGAGGAAGCCCTTCACTCGATGGAGCGGTAGGAGCGGCTGAATCGGGTGAACGCCGTGAGCCAGACGAGGACCACGAACACCCACAGCATTGGCTCGACCACACCGAAGATGAGACCGGCGCAGAAGAGGATGAGCCTTTCGGTCCGACCCATCAGCCCGCCTGTCCCCACGAGTCCCTCTGCTTCGGCCCGAGCCCTCATGTAGGGGACGAGCATCGCCCCACCGACGGAGAGCACGATGAGCAGGAGCACCCGCGCCTCGCCTTCCATGGCAAACGCAAGACCTGCGAACGCCGCAATCTCCCCGATTCGGTCAAATGCCGAATCGAGGAACGCTCCTCGGGAAGAGACCTTGTCGGTAACTCGGGCGACAGCACCGTCCAACCCGTCCAGCAGCGAGCCGGCGGCGATCACCCAGGCACCCGAGATCAGGCGATTCATGCCGACCATGACCGAGCCCGCGACGACGATCACCAGGCCGAGGACGGTCATGGCCGTGGGTGTCATCCCGACCTTGGCCAATACTCGCCCGATGGCGTCCAGGTAGCGGGTCACGTGCGGTCGCACACGCGTGTCGATCACGGCGGTGAAAGTAGCAGCGGCCTCGGAACACCGTCTACACCGACGTTAGGATCGGGGTTTTCCACAAGGAGGTCGAGTGGTTCCCGAGAGAGTCCGAAACATCGCGCTGGTCGGTCACAGCGGTAGCGGAAAGACGACGTTGGCAGAGGCGCTCCTCTTCGCCGGCGGATCGATCAAGCGCATGGGGTCGGTCGAGAACGGCACGACCATCTTCGACTACGAGCCGGAAGAAGTCGATCGCGGCATCTCGCTCGGCCTGGCTGTCGCCACGACGGAGTGGAACGGCACCCGGGTCAACGTCATAGACACGCCGGGAGCCACCGAGTTCAGCGGTGATGCCAGAACGGCCCTGAGAGCCGCCGACCTCGCCTTGTTCGCCGTTTCGGCCGTCGATGGCGTCGAGGTACAGACCGAAGTCTTGTGGCGGGCCGCAGAGGAGGAGGGTGTCCCCAGGGCGTTCGTCATCACCAAGCTGGATCGGGAGAGGGCCTCATACCAACGTGTCCTTCAGCAACTGCGTGAGAGCTTCGGCAAGTCGGTCGCCCCGATCCAGGTGCCGATCGGCTCGGAGGACTCATTGCGAGGACTGGTGCGTGTCGCCACCGAGCGCGCCTACGAGTACTCGGGGGGAGCGATCAAGGGCAAGCAAACCGATCTGCCCGATGAGGTCGCCGAGTTGGTCCACGAGGCCCACACCGCATTGATCGAGACGGTGGTGGAGACCGATGACGCCATGATGGAGGCCTACTTCGACGGCACCGAGCCGACCCGGGACCAGATCGTGGAGACGATCCACCACGGCATCCTGGACGGAGACATCTATCCGGTGCTGGTGACCTCGGCCGAGAAGCTGATCGGGATCGACACCCTCTTCGAATTCATCCTCGACTACGGGCCGAACCCGCTCGAGAGGTCTGCGCCACCGCTTCGTGCCGGCGACCCCGTCGAGCCTTCGGCCGACGGCCCTGTGCTCGCCTACGTATTCAAGACCGTCTCGGACCCCTTCGTTGGCCGCATCTCTCTCTTCCGCATCTTCTCCGGCACTGCCAAGTCGGACCTCGAGCTGGAGCTGGCTCGTGGTGGCAAGGTGCGACTGCACAATCTCTTCAAACTCCAGGGCAAAGAACACGACGACGTCTCCGAGCTCCCGGTCGGCGGGATCGGCGCCGTCGCCAAGATCGAAGATCTCCATCCCGGGGACACCCTCCGCTCACCGGGTCTGACCGCGGTGATCGAGCCGGTGGAATACCCAAAGCCTGTTGCCGAGCTAGCCATTGCCCCCCATTCCCACCAGGACGACGAGAAGATGTCGACCGCGTTGCACCGTATCGAGGAGAGCGACCCGACCATCAGGGTGGAACGCCGGGTCGAGACGGGCGAGACCATTCTCTCCGGCTTGGGCGACACCCATCTCGACGTCACGCTCGCCCGAATCAAGCGCATGTATGGGGTCGAGATCGACGCCACGGTCCCGAAGATCCCCTATCGGGAGTCCGTGATGGCGACCGCAGAAGCCGAGGGGAAACACAAGAAGCAGTCCGGCGGAAGGGGCCAGTTCGGCGTCGCCTCGGTGCGTTTCTCACCCCGTCCTCGAGGCTCGGGATACGAGTTCATCGACTCCGTGAAGGGCGGTGCCATCCCACGTGGCCTCATCCCTGCTGTCGATAAGGGGATCCAGGAGGCTCTGGAACGTGGCATCCTCGCCGGATACCCGGTCGTGGACGTCGCTGCCGAGGTCTACGACGGGAAGTATCACGCCGTCGACTCCGACGAGATGTCGTTTCGCATGGCCGGAATTCATGCCGTGCGCACCGCGGCAGACAAGCTTCGCCCTGTCTTGCTCGAGCCGATCATGAAGATCTCGGTGACCGCTCCCGAGGCTTACCTGGGCGACGTCATGGGCGACATCAACTCGAAGCGGGGCAAGGTCCTCGGCATGGAGGGGGAAGGAACCCTGAGGACCGTCAACGCCGAGGTGCCCATGTCGGAGATGCAGCAGTACGCAGCCGAGCTCCGCTCGATGACTTCGGGACGCGGCACCTTCGAGATGGAATTCGACCATTACGAGGAAGTACCCCACAATGAGGCGCAGGCCGTCATCGCGGCCGGCGCCAAGGAAGATTGACAGGAAAGGAAGAAGTGCCAATGACCGATGCGGTCCTACGGCTCGCCGATCGAGAGCTCACTCTCCCCGTTCAACATGCCACTTACGGTGAGGCCGGGGTCGACGTCTCGAAGCTGCGCTCCGAGCTCAACATCGTCACGCTCGACAGGGGTTTCGGCAACACGGCGGAGGGAACGTCGACGATCACGTTCATCAACGGTGAAGAAGGCATCCTCCAATACCGGGGATATCCCATCGAGGAGCTCGCCGAAAACGCCTCCTTCCTCGAAGTCGCCTACCTCCTGCAGTACGGCGAGCTACCCACGGCCTCTGAGCTGTCCGACTACGAGCAGTCGATCACCTATCACACCCTCCTCAGGGAAGACGTGAAGTACCTGTTCGAGGCGTTTCCGCACAAGGCGCACCCGATGCAGATCCTCGCCTCCGCGGTGTCGGCACTGGCCACCTACTACCCGGACGCCCTCGACCCCTTGGACGAGGAAGCGGTCGACATCAGCTCACGGCGACTGATCGCCAAGACCCCGACGATGATCGCTTGGTCCTACAAATACCGGGTGTATCAGCCCTACGTGTACCCGGACAATTCCCTGGACTACGAGGCGAACTTCCTCAAGATGATGTTCTCGGTCCCTTCGGAGCCCTACGAGCCGGACCCCGTGGTCAGCAAAGCCCTCAACATGTTGCTGATCCTGCATGCAGATCACGGTCAGAACTGCTCATCGTCAGCGGTGCGGCTGGTCGGCTCGGGCCACGCCAACATCTTCAGCTCCATCTCGGCAGGCGTGCAGGCCCTATCCGGGCCGTTGCACGGTGGTGCCAACCAGGCGGTTCTGGAGATGCTCGACAAGATCGTGGCGTCGGGAGAAGATCTCGACACCATCGTGAGACGGGCGAAGGACAAGGACGACCCGTTCAGGCTGATGGGCTTTGGGCATCGGGTCTACAAGAACTTCGACCCAAGGGCGCGGATCATCAAGAAGGCTGCCGAGGACGTGCTCGAGGCTCTTGGCGTCGACGACCCCATCCTCGATCTGGCCATGCGTCTGGAAGATGTGGCGCTGTCCGACGACTACTTCGTCGAGCGGAAGCTCTATCCCAACGTCGACTTCTACTCGGGCATCATCTACCGGGCCATGGGCTTCCCGACGGACATGTTCACGGTGTTGTTCGCCCTGGGCAGGCTTCCTGGCTGGCTGGCACAGTGGCGGGAGCTGGCGGCCGACCACAGTGCGCGCATCTTCCGGCCGAGACAGGTCTACACCGGGCCTGAGACTCGGGTGTTCGTCCCTCTGGACAAGCGCTGAAGGAAACGGCTTAGACCGGGGCGATGTCCTCGATGTAGGGGGGTTCGGCGATCTCGCCGCTCACCGCGTCGACGACCACCAGGCCGCGTCGGTCGGGCGGCTCGGCGGCCGAGTAGAGAACCACCGACCATCTCGGTCTCGATCGCCACCCTTTGAATCTCACCGCGCCCGAGGCGTGGCCGACCGGGAAATCCACGGCTCCCCCCGCGATCGTCATCGCCCGATGCTCGTCGACCTGCAGTGGCCAGGCAGAGGCGAACTGCCAGACGGCTAACAGCAGAAAGCCCCCCGCCACCCACCAGCCGCCTTCGAACATGAGCCCCGAGATGACGCCGCAGGCCAGAAAGACCCAGCCGGCGATCCTCCGTCGCATCGGTGAGGGGAAGTGGTACTCACCCCCGACGTTCGAATCGAGCTCCTCCTCGATCGCCACCTGCTCGGCGAGCTCGCGGTCGATGTGGATGCCCTCGCGGTCGATGCGGGGTGACTCGTCGGTCATGACGGGCGCTGCGCCATCTCGGAGAGCCGGGTGACGGCCTCTATGAGTGGCACCCCTCGACTGTCTCGCTCCTCGCCGTAGAGGCGGAGACCCACGGTCGAGTTGGCCACGTCGTCATCGCCGACGACTACCACGGCAGGGTGCTTATGGGTCAGGGCACGGCGAATCTTGTCGCCGACGGTCTCATTGGACAGGTCGACCTCGCCGCGCAACCCGGCATCGGCCAGACGCTGCTCGACGAGTGCGGCGTACTCCTCATGACGGTCAGCTACCGGTATCACGGACACCTGAACCGGTGCCAGCCACATGGGGAAGGCACCTGCGTAGTGCTCGACCAGGACTCCGGTGAAGCGCTCCATCGAGCCCGCCTTGGCGCAGTGGATCATGTAGGGGCGCTCAGCCACGTTCCCTGCAGCCGTGTACTCCAGCTCGAAGCGCTCCGGCTCGTTGAAGTCGAGCTGAATCGTGGACAGCTGCCAGCGCCGCCCGATGGCGTCTTTGACGTGGACGTCGATCTTCGGCCCGTAGAAAGCTCCTTCACCCTCCGCCACCCGGTACGGGATGCCCGAGTCGTCGAGAGTCTCGGCGAGATACCTTTGGCTGATCTCCCAGCGAGCGGGCTCGCCGACGGACTTGTCGGGTTTGGTGCTCAGATCGGCCTCGAATTCGGTGAACCCGAAGTCCTTCAACCAGGTCAGCACGAAGTCGAGATGCAGCTTCAGCTCGTCCTTGAGCTGATCTTCGGTGCAGAACACGTGAGAGTCGTCCTGGGTGAACCCCCGGGCGCGGAGAAGACCGTGAACGACGCCGGACTTCTCGTACCGGTAGACCCCGCCGAGCTCACCGAAACGTAAGGGGAGGTCCCGGTACGACCTTCCCCGGCTCTTGTAGATCAGGATGTGGCCCGGGCAATTCATCGGCTTCACCACGTATGCCGGGTCGTCGCCGTGCTGCATGAGCGGGTACATGTTCTCGGCGTAGTAGTCGAGATGCCCTGACGTCTCCCAGAGCTCGGCCTTGGCCACATGGGGGGTGACCACGAAGTCAAAGCCGAACCGCTGGTGGAGCACCCGGCTGTGATCTTCCATCGTCTTGCGCAGCTGGCCGCCCTTGGGATGCCAGATCACGAGCCCGGAGCCCAGCTCCTCGGGGAAGCTGTAGAGGTCGAGCTCGGGGCCGAGCTTGCGGTGGTCGCGGAGCTCTGCTTCCTCCAGCCGGGTCAGATACGATTCCAGATCGGCCCTTGACGCCCACGCCGTCCCGTATATGCGCTGTAGCTGCTCCCGCTCCTGATCTCCGCGCCAGTAGGCGCCGGAGCTGCGAAGCACCTTGAACGCCGGGATCTTCCCTGTGGATGGGAGGTGTGGCCCGCGGCACAGATCGATGAACCTGTTGTTTCGGTAGGCGGTCACTTCGTCCCCGCCGCTCACCTCGCCGGGGTCCACGTTCTCGATGATCTCAACCTTGAACTTGTGGCCGGCGAAGACGTCGACGGCCTCCTCCCGGCTCATCGCCACACGCTCGAACGGCTGGTCCTCGGCGACGATCTCCCCCATCCGACGCTCGATCCGCTCCAGGTCCTCGGGTGTGAAAGGCTCGGAGACCTCGAAGTCGTAATAGAAGCCGTCTTCGATGGGGGGCCCGATGGCGAAGGTCGACCCTGGGAAGACGTCGAGGACGGCCTGTGCCATGACATGCGCAGTGGAGTGTCTGAGAATGTGCAGCCCGTCGGGGCCGTCCAGGGTGACGACCTCGAAATCTCCACCTTGGGTGATCGACCGGGTGAGATCCATCTGCACGCCGTTCACTTTCACCGCCACGGCGGCGCGGGCCAGGCCGGGCCCTATCGACCGGGCCACGTCCATGCCGGTCACACCCTCATCGTGTGTGAGGACCGTGCCGTCTGGTAATCGAAGATCCACGAAAACGCCTTGGTGTCGCTAGCCTGCGGCAGGGTAATTGGGTGACTGTCGATAGTCGCCGTCATAAGACGACAGGTGTTACAGGCATGACAGCAAGGGGACTCGTCGAGCGGCTCTACCCGTCTGCGCGCATCCGGGAACTGGCCTCCGGAGCCAACAATGTGTTTCGCATCACCGAGAACGAGGTCGAGACATCCATTGTGAAGGTCTATCCGATCCCTTCTCGGGAGAAGAGGGAGCGTCATGCCCTGGAGGCGTTGTCTGGTGTTCCCGGTGTTCCCAAGATCCTCAACCACGGGGTCGACGGCGAGCTTGCCTGGTTGA
>JBAVPF010000215.1:0-3895 GCA_049692815.1 Acidimicrobiia bacterium | reverse complement strand
GGCATGCACCCTGGCCCCCATTCCCAGCTGTGCAGCGCAGGCGAAGATCCGTCGTGCCTCGTCGACGGTGAAGGCGCCCTCCTCGACGAAGACGTCGCAGTAGTCGGCCAAACTCGACACCGCGGGGAGCATCTCGGAGATGACCAGCTCGACGTAACCCTCCCGGTCGGAGCGGTGCTCGGGGGGCAGGGCGTGGGCACCGAGGAAGGTGGTCCTCACCGTCACCGGGAGCTCCTCACCGACCCGTCTCGCCACCCGGAGCAACCGCGTCTCTGTCTCGGTGTCGAGGCCGTACCCGGATTTGATCTCCAGTGTGGTGGTGCCGGCGGCCAGCATCCGGCGGGCACGGCCCGCGGTGAGACGGAACAGCTCCTCCTCGGACGCCGCCCGGGTGGCGGCGACCGTCGAGAGGATCCCGCCGCCTGCGGCGAGGATGTCCGAGTAGGACTCGCCGGCCATTCTCCGGGTGAACTCGTCGGATCGGTCGCCGGCGAACACCAGATGGGTGTGGGCGTCGACGAACCCGGGGATGACAGCCCGACCCTCGCAATCCAGCAGCGCCCCGGTCTGCATGGGCGCATCGGCCGCCGGCCCGGCATAGGTGATCTTCCCCTCCTCGGCGGCGATGATCGCATCACGGATCGGCGGGCCGTCGTTGGTGGTCAGCTCTCCGATGTTGGTCAGGAACATCAGGCCAGTTCGCCACTCTCGATCAACTCTGCGATCTGCTCTATCTCCCTTGCCGGAGAACGGTCGGCCTGCAGCGGGGGGACCAACTCGCGGATCCTGGCCACGATGGCGGCCGTCCCCGATGCCGGCTCGAGTGGTGCCCGGTACTCGATCGCCTGGGCGGCGCAGAGAAGCTCCACCGCCAGGACCCTGCGCACGTTGGCCACGATCTCGAGCAGCTTCCTTCCCGCACCCCAGCCCATCGACACGTGGTCCTCCTGGCTCCCCGAAGTGGGGATGGTGTCCACGGAGGCAGGGTGGGCCAGGACCTTGTTCTCGGCGACCAGCGCAGCCTGGATGTACTGGGTGATCATGTACCCCGACTCGACACCGGGGTGGGCGGCGAGGAAGGGCGGGAGACCCCGGGAGCGGACCGGGTCGAGCATTCGGTCGGTCCTGCGCTCGGAGATGGAGCCGAGCTCGGCGAGGGCGATGGCGGCGAAGTCGAGTCCGAAGGCGAGCGGCTGCCCGTGGAAGTTGCCGCCGGAGATGACCTCGCCGGTCTCAGGGAAGACGATGGGGTTGTCGACGACGGCGCCCATCTCGACTCGGAGAATCCGCTCCAGATGGTCGAGAGTGTCGGTGACGGCACCGTGGACCTGTGGGGCGCACCGCAGCGAGTAGGCGTCCTGGACGGCATGCACGAAGTCGTCCTGATGGCTCTTGACGATCCCCGAGCCTTCGAGGAGGGCGGCGACTCGCGCCGCCGAGGCGACCTGGCCCGGGTGGGCCCGCAGCCCGTTCACGTCGCTTCGGAACGGGCGGGAGCTGGCCAGCATCCCTTCGACGGTGAGGGCAACGGCGGAGTCGGCGGCGGACACCAAGTTGCGCCCGTGATGAAGGGCCAGAGCCCCCATCGCGGTCATGCCCTCGGTCCCGTTGAGCAGGGAGAGCCCCTCCTTGGTGAGCAGATGCACGGGCTCGAAATCGGTGTCGGCGGTTTCAACCACCTCACCCGACATCCGAACTCTGCCTTCGCCGATCAGCGGCAGGGCCAGGTGGGCGAAGGGGGCGAGATCTCCAGACGCCCCCACCGAGCCTTGCGACGGCACGACCGGGAGGATGTCCCGATCCAGGAGCTCGAGCAGCTTCTCGACGATGATCGGCCGCACGCCGGAATGCCCTTGTGCCAGCGTTCGCGCCCGGAGCAGGAGCATGGCCCGGACCAGCTCGTCGGGGAGCGGGTCTCCGACTCCTGCGGCGTGGGAGCGGAGGAGGTTGTATTGGAGCGTCTCGGTCTCGGTCTTCCCGATGTGGGTGGTGGCCAGGGCCCCGAAGCCGGTGGTGATGCCGTAGACGATCTCGTCGGACTCGACCACCCGGTCGACGATGTGACGTGCCGGCTCGAGACGCTGGGCCAGATCGGGGCCGGGGATCGTCTTCACCTGGCGAAATGCCACCGCGGCCACCTGCTCGGGGCTCAGCGGGCCTCCATCGACGATCACGGGTTCCACCGCCGGAGACGGTAGCTTCTGGCGATGCCGACGACACAGAAGATCCGCTATTCGGACTGTGACCCACAGGGCATCGTCTTCAACGGCAACTACGCCCGCTATTGGGACGACGCCGTGACCGACTGGTTCGAGGACGC
The DNA here is from genome assembly GCA_049692815.1 of Acidimicrobiia bacterium. Lineage (GTDB taxonomy): Bacteria > Actinomycetota > Acidimicrobiia > Spongiisociales > ZC4RG35 > JANQRA01. The sequence continues at coordinate 1,575 of JBAVPF010000215.1, read as the reverse complement.
TGGCTACGGCGGCGAGGGGCTGGGCGGGTCGGGTGTGGACGTGGTCGCCGCTCGTATCGAGATGGACTTCAAGGCGGCGGCGAGGCTGGGCGATGTCCTGGAGACCTCGATCGTGGTGGAGCATTTGGGCAACACCTCGATGACTCTGGGCTTCACGACTCGGAGGCTGTCGGACGAAGCGGTGGTTGCCGTCGGCAGGGAAGTCATCGTCGTGGTCGACGAGACCGAGTTCCGTCCCACGGCCATCCCCGACGACGTCAGGGCGACCCTGGAATCCCTCCGGGTGCGGCATGGTTGAATCGGGTATGACCGACCTGACCCCGCTGTTGTCACGGCCGGGAACGTCGATCGCCGTGATCGGCGCCACCGACCACCCGAGGAAGTACGGCGGCATCATCTACCGTGACATGAAGGCCAAAGGCTTTCCGGTGTTTGCGGTGAACCCCTATCGGGACACTGTCGACGGTGACACCTGCTGGCGGTCGGTCAAAGATCTCCCCGAGACGCCGACCATCGCCGTGTTCGTCATCCCCGCCAAGAGGGGGCTGCAAGTGCTCGCCGAGTGCGCCGAGGCCGGGATCGAGAACATCTGGATCCAACCCGGTGCCTCCTCGCCCCAGCTTCTCGACGCTCTCCAGGACGGCCCCTTCACCTGGATCGCCGACGCCTGCGTCATGGTCCGCGCCCGGGTGGCCGCCGTCCAATAGCTTCCTAATGCACAGACGGCCAATCGTGGCGCCCGGGAGACACGGAAAGCGTCAGATGCGGCCGCGGAACAGCTCTCGCGCCACGATGTTTCGTTGGATCTCCGACGTCCCCTCGTAGATACGGGGCGCCCGGACCTCCTTGTAGAGGTGGGCCAGAGTCGAGTCGGCTTCCAGCCCACGCGCTCCCAGCACCTGGATGGCGACGTCGACCGCCCGCTGAGCCGTCTCCGTGGCGAAGAGCTTGGCCATGGCCGCCTTCCCGGTGAGGCCTTCCCGGTCACCTTCGTCGTAGGCGGAGGCGGCGTCGTAGACGAGATGACGGGCCGCCTCGATTCCCACCTTCACGTCGGCAAGCTGATGGGACACGCCCTGGAACTCCGAGATGGGAGACCCGAATGCCTCACGGGTGGAGGCATGCTCCACTGCGATCGCCAGCGCCGCCTCGGCCATCCCCAGGGCGAAGGCACCGACGGAGGGGCGGAACAGGTCGAGCGTCTGCATGGCCACCTTGAAACCGTGGCCGACCTCACCGACCACCGCCTCGGCCGGAACGTACACCCCGTCGAACGCCCAGCGGCCGATGGGGTGCGGCGAGATCATGGCGATGGGCTCCCCGGAGACGCCCTCGCTGTCGATGGGAACGGCGAAGGCGGTGACTCCTGACGAGCCAGATCCAGGCGTTGTGCGTGCGAACACCGTGGCCACATCGGCGTCGGGAGCATTCGAGATGTAGGTCTTCTCGCCGGTGAGGCGATATCCGCTTCCGTCCTCCTCGGCGGCGAGCTGCAATGCAGCCGCGTCGGACCCGGCTCCCGGCTCGGTGAGGGCGAACGCAGCCACCGCCTCACCGGTGCGCAGAAGGGGGATC
>JBAVPF010000214.1:0-6156 GCA_049692815.1 Acidimicrobiia bacterium | reverse complement strand
GACTCACCGGGTGACGTCCTCCATTTGATACGCAGCGGACGGGCGCGCACCAGGGGAGAGCTTGGAGCCGTGACCGGTCTCGCCCGATCCACGGTGGCGCAGAGGGTGGACGCGCTCAAGGCGGCCGGTCTGATCGTGGAGTCGGGTGAAGCGGCGCCGTCCACAGGTGGGCGACCCCCCTCACTTCTCGGTTTCAACGCCGATGCCGGGCTGGTGCTCGCCGCCGACTTGGGTGCCACTCACTCTCGAGTCTCGGTGAGCAATCTCCTCGCCGAGTCCATCGCCGACACGACCGCCGAGGTCGACATCAATGCCGGTCCGCAAGAGGTCCTCGACTGGCTGGAGGACACGCTGAGGGATCTCCTCGACGAGATAGGCCGTCCGATGGAGGACGTCCGGGGCGTCGGCATAGGTCTCCCCGGTCCCGTCGACTTCGCCAACGGGATGGCGGTGAATCCCCCGATCATGGCCGGCTGGCACATGTTCCCCGTCGCCGACCACTGCCGCGACGCCCTGGGAGTTCCGGTGCTGGTCGACAACGACGTGAACATCATGGCCCTGGGCGAGTACTGGGTGATGGATCCGAAGGTCGAGGATTTCGTATTCGTCAAGGTGGGCACCGGCATCGGGTCCGGGCTGATCTTGGGTGGCCGGCTCCATCGCGGCGCCAAGGGAGCCGCGGGTGACATGGGGCACGTGAGGACCACATCCGACGAGGTCCTCTGTGCTTGTGGCAACAACGGGTGCCTCGAGGCCGTGGCCGGGGGCGCTGCCATTGCGGCTCATCTCCGGGACAGCGGGTATGAGGTCTCCAACACCCGCGACGTCGTCAGGTTGGTCGAAGAGGGGAACCGGGAAGCGATCAGGGAAGTGAGGATGGCGGGCCGTCTCGTCGGTCAGGTGCTGGCCTCGACGGTCAATCTCCTCAACCCGGCCTTGATCGTGGTCGGGGGCGACATGGCTCACGCCGAGCCCCAACTCCTGGCCGGGATCCGTGAGGTGGTCTACCAGCGGTCCACGACCCTGAGCACGACGGATCTCCAGATCACCGTCTCGTCACTCGACGACTACGCCGGAGTCACAGGGGCTGCGGCCATGGTGATAGATCACATCTTGACCCCTTCGGCGATCGAGAACGTCTTGGCGGGTGGGTGATGGTCGATCCACACCCTTTCCGCCGCGGGAGGAAACGAATGAAGGCAACACTGCGCTCCACTGCAGAGGAGGAGGAGGAATGAGGACGAGAACGGGACCTGCGGGGTGGCAATGAAAACGTTTGCCATCCAGGTCCCAACCGGTACGATTCGGCCCAGCCGGGTGAGCAGGAAGGCAGCCACGACGTGTGGCGGGCTCCGCTCCCCCTCGGGCACCATTAGGAGGAAACTCACAACATGACGAAACACTCATGGTTCAGAAACCTGGCGGTGATGGTGGTCATTGCCATGCTGGCCGTCGCCTGTGGAGACGGAGGAAGCTCCGACACCACGGAAGGCGGTAGCGCCACCACCGCCGGAGGCACAGACACCACCGAAGGTGGGTCCGGCACCACCATGGCCGAAGGCGGCATGTACACCATCGGCTATTCCAACGGTGGCGGCGTCGGCAACGGCTTCCGTGAAGAGCAGGTCTGCACCGCCAAGGCCGAGGCTCTGGCATCCGGTGAGGTCTCCGAGCTGATCACGATCCACCGCAACACTGACGCTGCCGGTCAGCTCTCGGACATCCGTGACCTGATCGCCGCCGGTGTCGATGCGATCGTGTTCAACCCGAACGACCCCGATGCCTTGAATCCGGCCTTGGATGAGGCTGCGGCCGCCGGCATCACCACCGTCTCGGTCGACGCCTACGTGACCCACGATGGCACCTACAACCTGTACAACAACCAGGTTCAGTATGCCTACCTGGGTGCAACCTGGCTGTTCGAGCAGCTCGGTGGCGAGGGCAACGTGTACTACATGCGTGGGCTCGCCGGCCATCCGGCCGATGACGACCGCGACATCGGGTTCAAGATGGCACTCGACGAGAATCCGGGCATCACCGTGCTCCCCAATGAGGACGGCGTGGCGACCGGATGGGACCCTGCCACCACCACACAGCTGATCAACGACTGGCTCGCCAGTGGTCAGTATGACGACACCGATGGCATCTGGACCTCGGGAATGGACTCCCAGGTCGTCGATGCAGTCAAGGACTCCGGCAAGGACTTCGTGCCCATCGTCGGTGCCGACCTCGGTGCGTTCGTGGCCCAGCTGCTGGACACAGAGGGCTATCCGGGTCTCGAGGGTGCGGCGGTGACCAACACCGCGGCCGTCGGTGGCGCCGGTGTCGGTCTGGCGCTCAAGCTGCTCAATGGTGAGACGGTCGAGACTGCGGCGGATGCGCCTCAGCCCAATACGGTCCTGCTGACGCCGGTCCTCGCCGACAACATCAGCGACGACGGCATCGCGACCTTGGAGTCGTGGCAGGTCGACGGGCTCGACCCGCTGTGGCCTCTGGGTCTCTACATCGAGGGACTGACCACCTACACGGGTGAGCAGGCAGTCGCCTGCAAGGGCCCCGGCGAGTAGAACAGGAAAGCTGATACAAAAACTGGTGCGCCGACCCCATCCGGCGCACCAGTTTTGTCACACTGGGCACCGATGGCGACGTTGACCGAAGGCACCAACGGGTACCTCCTCGAGGCGACCCAGGTCTCGAAGACCTACGGAGCCGTTGTAGCTCTGCGATCGGCGTCACTCCAAGTACTGCCCGGCGAGGTACATGCTCTCATGGGCGCCAACGGCGCCGGCAAGAGCACTCTCGTGAAGGTCCTCACCGGGGGCGTCCGCCCGGACGGCGGCGTGATCAAGGTTCGTGGCGCGGAGCGGGCCATTCACTCACCGGCCGAGGCCCGGCGAGGTGGGCTGGTGTCGGTGTATCAGGAGCCGGCCCTGATTCCCGACCTCGACATCGATTCCAACCTCCGTCTCACCCAGACCCCATTCGAGCCCTTCCGACAGTGGGTCCGGGAGCTCGGTCTCGAGGATCTCGATCTGACCGCGATGGCCCGGGACCTCCCCCTCGCATCTCTCCGCATCATCGACCTGGCTCGCGCCCTGGCCATCGAGCCCGACGTGCTGATGCTCGACGAGATGACGGCCGCTTTGCCGGCGAATCTCACCGAGCGGGTGCTCGGAGTGGTCAACGGTCTCCGCGGCGGTGATCGCTGCACCATCTTCATCTCCCACCGGATGACCGAGATCGCATCGGTCTGTGACAGGGCGACAGTGCTGCGTGAAGGGGACACCGTTGGTGTGGTGGGTGTCGGTGACGAGGACTCGGCCGACCGCATCGTTGAGCTCATGCTGGGCGACGTTGCCGTCGAGATGGCGGAAACCTCCGAGAAGAGCCAATCCCCGCACAGCAGCGAGCATGTCCGACCACGGATCGAGGTACGCAACGTAGGAGCCCAATCGAGGCTGCGTGACGTCTCTTTCCGGCTCTTTCCCGGTGAGGTGCTCGGGGTGGTCGCCCTGGAAGGCCAGGGGCAGGACGAGTTGTTCGACATACTCGCCGGATCCGACCGTCCCACCACCGGCGACGTGCTCGTGGACGGTGAGGCAGTCTCCTTCCGTCACCCCGCCGACGCCATACGCAGGGGCGTCGTCTTCGTGCCCGCAGATCGCGCCGAGGCCCTGCTCATGCAACGCCCGGTGCGGGACAATGTCGCCCTCCCCTTCAGCGTTCGTCTCCGCAACTGGGGGCCGATCCGCTCCAAGGCCGAGAAGCCGAAGGTGGACAAGGCGGTCGATCGATTGCAGATCGACATCCGCGCCGGCAGGGAGGTCCGCTTCCTCTCCGGCGGGAATCAGCAAAAAGTCACAATCGCCCGGTGGGTCGCTGGTGGGGTCGGCACGATGTTGTGTTTTGACCCGACCCGTGGAATCGACATTCGCACCAAGCATCAGATCTACCCCCTTCTTCGCGAGCTGGCCGCCTCCGGCACTGCGGTCCTTCTCTACACGTCGGAGTTGAGCGAGATCCAACTGGCATGCGATCGCGCCATCGTGATCTTCAATGGCGAGGTTGTGGCCGAGATCGACGCCGACGACGCCGACGAGACAACACTCATGCGGGCGGCGCACAACCTCCGGTCAGACGCATTGCTTCCCTCGCAGGTGATCGCCTCATCGACTCAGGCAGAGGAGGCCGAAGGCGAGGGCGGCGGAGAGGGACGGCGTTGACCGCCGTCGACACCTCCATCGCGGTCGATCGGCCCAGGAGCGCCCTGGTCCACTTCGTTCGTCGCAATGTGTGGACTCTGGGGCTGGTCGGGATCCTCGTCGTCCTATTGGTCATCACCAAGATCATCCAACCGAACTACGGCCCTCCCGCCATCCAGGGCCTGGCCATCTCGGTGCTCCCGCTGGCCTTTGCCGCCGTCGCCCAGACCTGTGCCGTGCTCTCGAAAGGCATCGACCTCTCGGTGGGCTCCATGATGGCCTTCACGAGTGTTGCGGCCGCCGCCATGATGGACAACCGGAGCGAGAGCTTCGCCATTCTCGTGGTGGTCGGTGTGCTCGTGATGGGTCTGATCATCGGTGCGGTGAACGGGGCCCTGGTCGTCTTCACCCGGGTGCCCGACATCGTGGTCACTCTCGCCATGCTCTTCGTGTGGGCCGGTGCGGCGCTGCTGGTTCTACAGAGACCGGGTGGGGGATCGGCGGATTGGCTCAGTGGGCTGACCTCCGGCCATCTCTTCACTCAGTGGGTACCCAAGGCTGCGGTGGTGCTGCTCCTGGCGATCGCCGTCGTTTGGGTCCCGATCAGACGATCCCGGCTCGGCCTCTCCCTCTACGCCGTGGGAAGCGACGCCCTGGCGGCGTTTCGCAGCGGCGTCTCGGTGGGGCGAACCAAGATCTTCTCCTACATGCTGGCCGGTCTCTTCTCGGCCCTCGCCGGCTTGTCTCTCACCGCCAGCACCGGCATCGGCACCCCCGTTCCCGGTCCCTACACACTGATGAGCGTCGCCGCCGTGGTCCTGGGTGGGGTCAGCCTCGCCGGAGGCCGGGGTGGCGTCTTCGGCCCCGTGATCGCCGTCGTCATCCTCTCCCTGCTCAGGACGGACATGACCTTCCTCAACGTCAACACCAACCTGGCGACCGTGGCCCAGGGAGTGATCCTCGTCGGGGTGGTCATGGTGGGGAGCCTGATCCAGCTGCGGAGACAGCGGTGAGCGGGGTCAGCAACGCCCGGGCCTCGGGCCGACCTCGCTGGACGACGGCCTCGGGGATCAGAGCCCTCATCCGTGAGCGGCCCATCGTCCCACTCCTCGGCCTCCTCGCCATCCTGGTGGTGGTGAGTGAGCTGATCCGGCCCGGGATCGTCACACCGAACTGGGCCGGGGTGATGATCAGGGCAGCCGTCCCTCTGGCCATCCTCGCCGGTTGTCAGACGATCACCATGCTCACCGCGGGCATCGACCTCTCGGTGGGGGCGGTCGCCTCGATGTCAGGTTTTCTCGTCGCCACCATCGTTGGCGACACCGGTCTGGCCGTTGCCATCATCATCGCCCTGGTCATCTCCGGGCTCGTAGGGCTGGTCAACGGGATCGGCGCCGGGGTCTTCAAGGTGCACCCACTCATCATGACCCTCGCCATGAGCCTGGTCGTGCTCGGGCTGGCCAACGTGTGGCAGTTGGAGAGGGTCCAGACCGGCTCGGGGGTGCCGGGGGAATTCCGGGACCTGGGCGCCAACATGATCGTTCAGGGCATCCCGGTCAACCTCCTGCTGTTCATTCCGCTTGCCCTGCTGATCATTTTCACCCTCAATCGCACCGGCTTTGGTCGTCTCCTCTACGCCATCGGTGACAACCCCATCGCCTCCAGGCTGTCAGGGGCGAAATCGTGGCAGGTGCTGACGGTTCTCTACGTCGTGTCCGGCATGCTCGCCGGCATCGCCGGATTCCTGCTCTCTGGATTGACCAACACGGCCTCGGTCACTCTCGCCGACTCGGCCCTCCTCCCTTCGGTGGCGGCGGCAGTCATCGGTGGCACCTCGATCTTCGGTGGAAGAGGTACCTACACCGGCACCATCGTCGGTGCGCTGATCCTGACCGTCATCTCCTCGATTCTGTCCTCGCTGGGCTACCCGGAGGCGGTGCGACAGATCCTGTTC
>JBAVPF010000213.1:0-1804 GCA_049692815.1 Acidimicrobiia bacterium | reverse complement strand
GCGTTGAACGCCTCGCAGACCAGCGGGTGTATCTGGATCGCCTTGCCTTCGACCAGGATCGGCTCGAAGGCTTGGATGCCGAGGCGGTGGAGGGTCGGTGCCCGGTTGAGCAGCACCGGATGCTCCTGGATCACGTCGCTCAGGACGTCCCAGACCTGAGGCCGCTGCCGTTCCACCATGCGCTTTGCGGCCTTGATGTTCTGAGCCAGGTCGAGATCGACCAGGCGCTTCATGACGAACGGCTTGAACAGCTCGAGTGCCATGATCTTGGGCAGACCGCATTGGTGCAGCTTGAGCTGCGGCCCGACGACGATCACCGAGCGCCCCGAGTAGTCGACGCGCTTGCCGAGGAGGTTTTGACGGAAGCGGCCCTGCTTTCCCTTGAGCATGTCGGACAGTGACTTGAGGGCGCGGTTGCCCGGTCCGGTCACCGCACGTCCGCGTCGGCCGTTGTCGAAGAGAGCATCAACCGCCTCCTGAAGCATGCGCTTCTCGTTGTTGACGATGATCTCGGGCGCGCCGAGGTCGAGAAGCCTCTTCAGGCGGTTGTTGCGGTTGATGACCCTGCGATAGAGATCGTTGAGGTCCGACGTGGCGAACCGGCCACCATCGAGCTGAACCATTGGCCGAAGATCGGGCGGGATGACGGGCACGGTCTCGAGGATCATGTCCTCGGGACGGTTGTTGCCCTCCCAGAACGGCTTGACCACCTTCATGCGCTGCGTGGCCCTCTGACGTCTCTGTTGCGACGTTCCGTTGAGGTTCTCCTCGAGACGGTCCATCTCGGCGTCGAGATCGAGACTCACCAGCAACGTCTTGACCGCCTCGGCGCCCATGCCGCCTTCGAAGTAGTCGGCATAGCGGAAGTAGATCTCACGCCACAGCTGTTCGGACTCGATGAGCTGTTTCGGCCCCATCGTCCGGAAGGTGCTGAAGGCCTCCTCGATCAGCTCGATCTCACGGTCGGTGCGCTCCGACCGCTCCTTGATCTCCTTCTCGACCTCTTTGCGGCGAGCGTTGATCTCCTGGGTCTTGGCGCCGCCCTCTTCCATCCTCTCCAGCTCGTCCTCGAGTGCCTCTAGACGCACGTCGTTCCACTCGGCGAACTCGGCCTTGACCACCTCGATCTCGTCGCTCATCGCCGCCTCGAGCTCGGGAAGGTCCTTCTGACGACGCTCGTCGTCGACGGAGGTGACGATGTAGCTGGCGAAGTAGATGACCTTCTCCAGCTCCTTGGGAGACATGTCGAGCAGATAGCCGAGACGGCTGGGCACGCCCTTGAAGAACCAGATGTGTGTGACAGGCGCGGCCAGCTCGATGTGACCCATGCGCTCGCGACGAACCTTGGAACGGGTGACCTCGACGCCGCAGCGCTCGCAGATGATCCCCTTGTAGCGGATCCTCTTGTACTTGCCGCAGTAGCACTCCCAATCCCGCTGGGGACCAAAGATGCGCTCGTCGAACAACCCCTCCTTCTCCGGGCGGAGAGTCCTGTAGTTGATGGTCTCCGGCTTCTTCACCTCGCCGTACGACCAGGCGCGAACCTGGTCCGAGGAGGCCAAACCGATCTTCAGCTCATCGAATATCTGTTGTGCCATTAGCTCGCTTCGCTCGCGGTACTGGGTACTGAGTACTTGGTACTGAGTAGTGATTTCATTCCGAGTCGGGGCGCTCGGGGCGGGAGAGGTCGATGCCGAGGGTCTCCACCGATCGGTAAGTGTCCTCTTCGAGCTCACGGAGCTCGACCTCCTCACCGGCCGACAGCATCTCGACGTTGAGGCCCAGGCTCTGCATCTCCTTGACC
>JBAVPF010000212.1:0-6038 GCA_049692815.1 Acidimicrobiia bacterium | reverse complement strand
CATCAACGAGGCGGGCCACGCGTCGATGCACACGTCCGATCGTTGGTTCCTGGTCGGCACAGCGGCCGTGGTGCTGGGATCGATGGCCCTGATCCAATTTGCCTCGTCCGAAGGGCCGGACGACCGTCGCACGCGTGGGATCGTCATGAACCGCCTGGTCGGGATCCCGGCGGTTCTCCTGCTTGGGTTGTTCTCTTCACCAGAGCCGCAGTGGATGGTCATCGGCGTGTTGGGTGTGACCGTTGCCGAGTTGGTAGGGGACATCACCGTGGCAGCCTCGACGGAAGCGAGTGAGGAATGAGCGAGGAACGTGAGGACATTCGGATCTACGACGATGTCGAAGGTCATCGCTACGTGCTCGAAGTGAACGGCCGACGCGCCGGCATGGCGGTCTACCACCTGAGGGGAGGGCGTCACTTCTTCGTTCACACCGAGATCGACGACGAGTTCTCGGGCAGAGGGCTGGGCACTCGTCTGGTCAAGCACGCCCTGGACGAAGTCGGCGAGGCGGGTGGCCGGGTGGTCCCGTTGTGCCCGCTGTTCGCCGCCTACATCAAACGGCACCCTGAGTACGAGGGGCTGGTCGACCACGAGATCATGGCCCGGGTGGACAGGACGAGGGCGACCGACGACCAGGGCACCTGATCAGTCAGCCGGAGGTGTCCACCTTCAACTCCGGCACGCCAGCCAACATCTCCGTCCCGTTGATCAGGGCGCGCAGCTGCTCGTGGAAGACGTCCAACTCGGTGTCGGAGTGCGCCGGATCGTGATGAAAAGTCACCAACCGGCCCGGCTCGACTTGTCGAGTGAGGGCGGCGAGTTGGGTCAAGGAGGTGTGCCCCCATCCGACGCGACGTGCGTACTCCTCGTCGGTGTACTGGGCGTCGTGTACCAAGACGTCGACACCCCGGGCCAGTGCGGAGCCTGAGGTCCACTCCGGTGAATCCGGGATCCGGCCCAAGCCGAACGCAGGCTCGTGGTCGGACAGGTAGGCGAGCGACTCGTCTCCCTCGACGATTCGGTAACCGAGCGTCGAGCCAGGATGAGTGATCAGATCGGCAGTCACCTCGAGCGAGCCGAGTTGGAAGGTCGAGGGGATGACGTCGTGAAAGGTGACATTGGGCAGATCGCGAACCCGAACCGGGAAGAGGGGAGGGGAGAGGTAGCGGGAGATCCTGGAGCGGAGGTCCCGGGTGGTGGATATAGGCCCCCAGATGTGGGTCTCCACCTCCGGATTGAGAAGCGGTCGAAAGAAGGGGAGCCCCTGAACATGGTCCATGTGGAGATGACTGAGCAGAATGTCCACCCGCGAGTACGTCTTGGTCAGGTGGTTCCCGAGCTGCCGGATGCCACTCCCCGCATCGAGGACCACGAGAGCGCCGTCACTCGTCGTCAACTCGACGGACGCGGTGTCACCTCCATACCGAACGGTGTCGGGGCCGGCGGAGGCGATGGACCCTCTCGTGCCCCAAAACGTCAGCTTCAAGGGCGTGTCTCCCAGAAGGTGACGAACACTCCCAGGAACCGCTGACCGGCGCCGACGAGGGGGACGGCGGCAATCTCCACGTCGTGCCATCTACCGTCGAAGCCGCAGAAGTGAACCTGCCCGTGCCTAGGCTCCTGCTCAATGAGGGCTGCCACCACGGGCAGGTCCTTGTCCTCGAGCGGGTTCCCGTCAACATCGGTGACCCGGAACAGCGACGCCAGGTCCTCGGCATGGACCGGGCCCATGTCGTCGAACTGTGCACCCAGCAACCCTTCGGCGGGCTCGTTGTAGTAGACGAGGTTGCCGCCGTCGTCCATCAGCCAGATGGCGATGCTGAGATAGCTGGCCAACTGGCGCAGCAGGATCATCTCCACGGGTTGCTGCTCCGACATGTGGCGGACAAGCTAACCGGCGCGAAGCCGCCACACGCCCGCAGCTGCGTTCCGTGTGATCCTGCTACCTTTCGTGGCCGCGCAATGGAGAGCCGCGGACGGGCGAAAAGGGGCTGGGATCATGCAAGGAAAGATACGACTTCGGCTGGCGGTGCTCGCCGCTCTGGCGGCACTGGTGGCAGTGATCGTCCCCGCGACGCTGGCGAGCGCCGACGATCCGGTTACTGGCGATCCCACCGTGATGCTGCTGAAACTCGGCGCGCAGAACGAGGTCACCTGGGGAACCGACACCCAGGCGATCACCACGAAGCGGAACAAGTGCACACCCGTGACCTTCGCCTCGAGCCCCCAACTGCTGATAACAACTCCGAGTGGTGGGGCTTTGGGTTACACCAGCGGATCGCTGGGAGTCGCCAGCTCGGGTGAGGGAAACAGCGGGAAGTGTGCCCAGGTGAACGCGGACGCCTCGGAAGGCTTGAGCATCAAGCTGGGGAGTGAGTTGGACGGCTATGCGATGAACGCCGTCGACCTCGATCTCGAGTTGAAGTTCAACGCCGAGATCCATGTCACCTACAAGCTGGACGGAGCCACGGTCGACACAGACACCTTCAACGGGATGGGCTCCGACGACGGCCCCGACTCGGCGGACGGTGACAATTACCGGTACAACTCGCTAACCGAAGGGATCGTTGCGCTGTTCGACGAGATCGAGCTCGTCCCCTCCAATGGCGCATTCTCACTGGAGGCAGGTGGAGACGGCACCGAGAACGGAGACCTCGCCACCAATGCATTCAGCCAGTTCCGGGTCGTCCCGGTATACGACGGAGACATCACCTGCGGCGACACCGTCGACGTGGGGAGTCTGGCGGATCTCGGCATCCTCGGCGCCTTCACCATGCACGCCCTCGACCTGGGCGGAACGGGAACGGAGTTCGACTCGGGCTGCACGCAGTTGAAGTTCTACTTCGACGGCGCCACCAATGACTCCCTGTCCTTCATTCCGGTGCTGGCCGACACCAACGCCCGCTACACGGTGGACGCGATGGTCGAGGACCAGGCGATCACGGTCGACAGCACGGGGATGATCACTTCACTGATCGCGGTGTACAACACGGACGGCGACCTCACGTTCCCCGGCGGCGGGTCCGCCCTCAAGGCCTGCAACTTCGCTCCCGTATTGGGAGGTTCCGACTACACCGCTTTCTGGGAGCAAGACTCGCCCGTGGACGACGGAGTGCTCTCCGGTGGTTCGGGTGACAACACGGGTGTCAACATCCTGCCTGCCGGTGAGATCGCATGCTTCTACTCGGCGGCCGTGTCGCCAACCGGGCCCGGCGTCGGCACCGAGACCTGGGGCATCTACTTCGAGGACGACCCCGGTCTCGGATTCAGATAATCAGACGAGAGCCGGCTCTGAGACACCCAGGTCACGTCTCAGGTCGGCCAAACGCTGCAGATCTTGCGGGTCGGGTTTCCCTCCGGCTCGCGAGATCGAGTCGTTCAGTGCTTCGACGCCGAGCAACTCCTCGTAGAGGTCATTCTCCCCACGCGCTTTCTCGACGCTCTGCCTGAGCGCCTCCAGACCCTGCTCGACGTCACCCAGGGACACCTGGGCGATGCCGCGGAGGCGAACCATGGCCGCCGCCGTCCCGCCATCGGAGAGACGGGGGTCGTCGAGCACCGACAAAGCTTCTTCCGGCCGGCCGGCCAGGTTCAGGGCGAGGGCGTACGTGGCCAGAATCTCGGAGGTCCACGGGGTGCCGCTGCCGTTGGACTGTGAGCGCACCAGTTTCTCAAGGGCGTTCACGGCGTCGAGGAGATCGCCTGTGCCGATCTTCACCCGTGAATCGAGGAGGTCGACGAGGGCGGAATACTGATCCGCGTTGGACGCCTCATAGACACGCCTGGACTCCTCGATGAGATCGGCCGCCTCCGCGTACTGCCGCTGCCCTATGAGCACTTCGGCAATGTTGGTGCGGGCCAGCGCCTCATCGATCACGTTCCCCGACCGGCGCGCCGTCTCAACGGCTTCCTCGTACCAGCGGATCGCCTCGCCCCAGTTCCCTTCCCAGTATGCGTACGCGCCGAGGTTGTTGATCACGTTGACGCTTCGCTCCAGGAATCCAAGGCGGTTGTAGATCTCGATGGCGCGCGGGCCGTATCGGGGGGCCTCGATTCCAAGCATGAAGTTGGAGAAGTCCAGCACGTTGTACGCCCGGGCCAGAGCCTCCTCCGCCCCGGTCGCCTCGGCTCTCGACACCGCCCGCTTGGCGAGTTTTCCCGCCCGGTGGGGGTCGCCCTTGGCAGCGTGGACGCTCGCTTCGAACGCGTCCAACTGGGCTAGCGTCCGCAAATGCTCATCTGACCTCTCCGGGTCCAAGCCTTTGCGCCCCATCGTCACGTTTCGCTTCGCCTGGGAGAGGTCACCCGTGCTCATCCAGGTGCCGGCCCTCTTCAGATAGATGTCGGCGCGTCTTGCCGGATCGCTACCGACCGTCCCCAGCCCCTTACCCAGAGCGACTCGGGCGGTCTCGAGCTCGCCGGCCAGCTCCCGAACCTCACCCAGCGCCACCCAGAGCCGGGAGACGTCGGCATTCGACAGCGATCCGACGTGCCTGGCGGCCTCGAGGGCACGCTCGTAGTGGGCCTCAGCTTCTGTGTTGGCATACGTTCGTCTCGCCTTCTCTGCGGCAATCGTCGCAAACCTCCACGTCTTCTCGTGTTCGCCGGATTGGGAGTAATGGCTGGCGAGGTATTCGGCGACGGCCTCGAGATCCCCGCCTGCCTGTCTTTCGATCACCGCGCCGGCACGGGCGTGGAGGCCGCGACGCTTGGCGTACGGAAGACTCCTATAGGCGATGTCATGAACGACGGTGTGGCGAAAGGCGAGTCTTCCCTCTCCCTCGTCTTCCAAGAACCGTCCCAGCTCACGCATGGTGGCATCATCGAATTGGATTGCCTCGGGTGCCAGAAACTCACCGAGGACCACACGCCGAAACCTCCTGCCTAGCACCGAGGCATAGCGGAGCACCTGACGGGGGAGCAGTGCCAGTGTGTCGATCTCGCGTGATATCACGGCATCGAGGCTGTCCGGCAACTCTTCAGCGCTGCCGCTTTCCGCGACGACCTGAAGGATCTCGTTCAGGAAGAGGGGGTTGCCACCCGCCTTGCCGACGATCGTGACCAACTCGTGTGGTCGCAACGGCGCCGCCTGTGTGGTCTCGATGACGATTCGCCTCATCGTCTCGTCGTCGAGGGGCCGAAGGACTATCTCCTCACCCATGGCTTCAAACTCGTCGTCGGGACGCCGTACGGTCACCAAGACGGTCCACGGACGTTCCTGAGCGGCCAAACCGACCCGCTCCAGCAGTTTGGACGACGCGTCGTCTAGCCATTGCCCGTCCTCGGCCACGATGGCCACGGGACGGGAGAACCCGATGGAGAGGAGCTCGATCAAGGCTTCTGCGGTTCGCTCCGGGCGGAACCGCGGGTCGATCTCAGACGTGGTCGCGTTGTCAGCGATCTCGATGTGCAGGACATCACCGAGGAGTGGCAGCGCCCAGGAGAGCGCCGACGCCTTCTCTTCGACGATGGCGGCAAGCCGTCCGGCCATCTCCTCCTGAGGTGCCCGTTCGACACCTAAGAAACGGCGCAGAGGGTCACGGAAGGCCCAATAGGGGTTGTCCACCCCGCTGGGCTCTGCCTGGATCATGAGCGTGTCCATGCCCCCGCAACGTTCCAGGATCTCGGCTATCAACCGGGTCTTGCCTATGCCAGTGTCCCCGGAGATAGTCATGATCCCGCCTCGCCCGACGCGGCTACAGGTGTTGACGATGCCCACCAGCATCTCGAGCTCCGCCTCGCGGCCGTGAAATGGGAGGTTGGTTTCCAGCTCAGGAGGCCTGACCCCCGTCTCCTCGAACACGGCGAAGGCCTGCACTGGCTGTTCCTTGCCCTTGACGTGGAACGGCTCCAGTGGCTCTGTTCGGAAGAGTGTGCTGGACAGGTTGAGGACCATCGGCGACGCGTAGAGCATTCCCGGCGCGGCCGCCGACATGAGCCGGGCCGCGAGATTCACAGTGTCGCCCATCACGGTGTAGGTGCGTCGGAACTCGGTGCCCACGTTCCCGGCGAACACGTGCCCCCGATTGACCCCGATC
>JBAVPF010000211.1:0-1822 GCA_049692815.1 Acidimicrobiia bacterium | reverse complement strand
GTCCTGAAGACGGCTCTCCTGGAGTTGGGCACCCACGCGTTGGGTGATCTCCATCCGATCGCCTATCGGCTCGAGACCCATGACGCGGATGGAGCCTCTGTCCGGTCGACGAAGCCCTTCGACGGATTCGACGATGGTGGTCTTGCCGGCTCCGTTGGGGCCGACGATCCCGAATATCTCGCCGGCGTCCACCGAGAACGAGACACTGTCCACCACGTTGCGGTCGTCGTAGATCTTGACCAGTCCTTCGACTTCGATCACCGCCATACCGGCCCGACCCTACGCAGACGTGAGAATGCGGACATCGTTTCTGAGCGTGTCATGTCGGTCTTCCACGGACAAGGGTCACAAGTCATCTCACTGCGAGCAAAGGGCCGGGAACACCATCGGGAGAAACGGCATCTCGGCCCTACCGGACGCGATCCAATCATGCGCATCCTTGTCGGATGAATGTCCCAAACCCGTTCTGTGTCGATTATCGGTGGAATAGGGCGGAAAAATCGACACAGAGCGAAGGGAGTGCTCGCGGACCGTGGTCGGTGCGCGCCGGTCGTGAGCATCTAGCCGAAGGAGGTTCGAGATGATGAGGGTTTTGGTTGCGTATGCGAGTCGTCACGGTGCGACCGCGGGGATCGCGGACCGACTGGCCAACCGGCTGAGAGACCGCGGCATGGATTCCGTTGCGCTCGAGGTGACCGCAGTCCGTGACGTCGAGGAGTACGACGCTTTCGTGGTCGGTAGCGCCGCCTACATGTTCCACTGGCTCAAGGAGGCGTCCGCGTTCGTCAAGAGGAATCGCTCGGTGCTCGCGGATCGCCCGGTCTGGCTGTTCAGCAGCGGACCACTCGGGACCGAGATGGTCGACAAGGAAGGCAACGACGTTCTGGAAGAGAGTCGTCCCAAGGAGTTCGCCGAGTTGGAACTTCTGATTCACCCGAGAGACACTCGGGTGTTCTTCGGCGCTTGGGATCCCGATGTCCCGGCCAAGGGAATGGCGGAGCGACTCTTCAGAAAGATGCCGGTGTCGCGTGAGGTGCTCCCGGTCGGTGACTTTCGGGATTGGGATGTCATCGATGCGTGGGCCGACGAGATCGCCACCGCGTTGGAGTCGAGTGTCGCAGGCCCGGCCCTGACGGAGATCTGAGCCCCCTTCGGACTGCCGCCTTCCTCGACCCGGTCCGTGGGGCAGGGCGATTCCGACGTTGTCCTCTACCAGGTCAGGGAGCCACGCCTCATCATGGAGTCGAAGGAGATGTGTGATGAGAAGGCCGTTCGCACTCGTGGTGACGGCAGCCCTCGTGCTGGCCGCCTGTGGTAATCCGGGCAGCTCATCCGCTCCCACCACCTCTTCGCCTTCGCCGTCCACGACGCAATCGCTTGAGACGACGACGGCGCCCACGACGGCCGGGAATCCGGTGGTCGCCGACGACCAACAGACCCTCACCGTCGGGGGATTGGGGCGGATGTACGCCGAACCGGTGCGTGCCGTCGTCGACCTGGGGGTGACGGTTCGCCGCCCGACGGTCTACGAGGCCACCAGGGTGGCGGCACGTTCAGCCGAAGCCATGCGGGACGTTCTCCTGGAGCAGGGCATCGACCCGAAGGACATTCAAACCACTGACTATTACGTCGGCACCTACTCCTTGGATTGGCCGACGATCACCGGCTATGAGACCACCATCGGATATCGGGTCTCGATCCCTGATGTGGGAACTGTCGGAGTCGTCCTCGCAGCTGCCACCGAGGCGGGTGGTGACGACGTCCGCGCCTCCGGTATCCGCTTCGAGGCCGATGCCACGGCGCTGACCGACGATGCCAGGGC
>JBAVPF010000210.1:0-7415 GCA_049692815.1 Acidimicrobiia bacterium | reverse complement strand
GCCACGGACGGCGGGCAGGGCTCGGGGTCGACGACCACGACCGCCCCGGCCGGCTAACGCTCGAGACGTCGCAGCGAGCGTCTCAGGGCCCGGGGATCATCGATGACCCCTTCGGCGACCACCTCGTCGCCGGGCCCCAGAACCACGGGTATTCGCAGGCCGAATTCGGCGACGAGCCGATCATCGCCGTCGACGTCGACCTCGACCAGGTCGACCCCTGATCTCCTCGCCGCGGCCAGGACGATCGGCCGGGCCTCATCGCAGAGATGACAACCTTCACGCACCAGAAATCGGACAGAGAAATCTCTCAAGAAGTCACTCTCCGTGACCGATAACCGCGGTGCATGCAGGAAGGAATGGTTCCTCCCCTCGCACCTAGGGCACGTTCCCAAGGTGTGAACGGATAGCCTCCCAGCCCGCCCCACGGTGGAGAACCATCCTTCATGTAGTCGGGGCCCCCGCCACCATTCGGGGGCCCCGACATTGCGTTTCGGGGCAGTTCATCCCACGCCAGGCCCACCTTCGCCACCGTTCTGTGAACGCTGACTACGCGTGACGCGTAGCGATCCTTCACAGAATGGGGAGATCGTGTTCGTTGGGCATACCATTCCGACGTGCGCCCCGCCACAGCCATAGTCGTGCTCATCCTCCTCGCCGTGATCGCCGTGGCAGGGATCATTCAGCTGTGGCTGATCTTCTCCCCGCCAGGCTGACGGCGACACCGTCGGAGAGATTCAACTCTTCGTCGGCCCGCCCGTCCCGAACGGCGAGTGCGACGAGACCGACCGAGTCCACGTAGACCAACAACTCACCCTCGGGGACCTCGCCATACGACCGCACCCACGGGATCGAATGGAGGGTCGCCCCCACCTTGACTGTCACCGTGTCTCCGGGAGAGAGGCCGATGGCGGCCAGGTCATCCGGGCTGACATTCGTCTGGACATTCCCGAAAGTGTCCACCCACCAGGCCTCACCCGAGACGATCGAGCCATCGACCTTCGTCAACGGGAGCAGAAGGGGCACCAAGTCGTCCCCGGCCACGACAGGGCCCAGATCGTCGAGACCCGCCTCCCCGGATGCGACAAGAGCGGCGGCCGGGGCGAAGACGTCGCGGCCGTGGAACGTCTCACCAGGGGACGGGATCATCGTCTCCGGGTTCTCGATCGAAACCACCTTCGAAGCACCGCCGACCATGGCCACGGCCGGGGAGAGGAGCCCGTTGTCCGGTCCTACGAACACGCCCCAGGGAGTCTCTGCCGCCACTGCCCGCCGTGCCGTCCCCACACCCGGATCGACCACGGCCAGGCACACACCCTCTGGCAGGTACTGGATGGCGCGTGTCAGCGCCAACGCGGCCGTCCTCACATTGCCGCGCGGGAAGTCGTGGCCGACATCGATGACCGGCGACTCCGGTGCCAGCTTGGCGAGCACGCCGTGGACGACGCCGACGAACTCGTCGTGATGGCCGAAATCGGAGAGAAAGCTGATCGGGTCCGTCATCGGCGCCGACGGTAACCGCGCACCGCTTCTGGTGGAACCGCGACCTATATTCCGCGGCGATGGCGGACCCACAGCACGAATCGCTCGCCGTGAGAGCGGGCCAGCCGGGTGTGACCATGCTGATCGGTGGTCTGGATACCGGGAAGACGACTCTCGCCATAGACGCCATCCGCCACGCCATCGACAACGGCCTCACCGCCGTCCTCGTGGACGCCGACGTCGGCATCTCCACCATCGGTCCGCCGGCCTGTGTCGGGCTCAAGGTCTTCGCCGAGGAGAGGGACTTCGAGAGCCTCCACGTCCCCGACAGGCTGCATTTCGTGGGAGCCATCACCTCGACCCGTCTCGTCCTCCAGCAGGTGGTGGCCACCGCCGTAATGGTCGAGCAGGCGCGTCATCTCGGCGAAGTCATCGTCATCGACACCACCGCCGTCGCCGCCGGCGTGTCCGGAGAAACCCTCAAGTACCACAAGACGGAGCTCTGCCGGCCCGACCATGTGATAGCCCTGCAGCGGGGTGAGGAGATGGAGCCGGTCGTCGGGATGCTGCGGAGGTTCCTCGACGTCGAAGTGACCACTGCCCCCACCGATCCCGGTCTGAACCCCCTCGGCCCCGACGAACGGGCGCACATGAGGGCCGCCGCATTCGCCGCCGCCCTCCAGCCACCGTTGGAACGGTGGAAGGTGCGCCCCACCGTCTTCGCGCCGACGCTCCCGGTCGGATTGAACCTGGGCCGTCTCCACAACGTCCTCGTCGGAGTGCAGGACTCCACCGGAGGGTGCCTCGGTCTCGGGATCCTCCAGGTCGAAGACGAGACCCTGCGAGTGATGACCAGCGTCGGCGAAGGCATGACCGGTCTCCGTCTCGGCTCGATCCGCATGGATCCGGAGACGTATGAGGGGACGATGATCAACCTGCGCGAGTTGATGTTCGGCGTCTAGCCCCGGCTCGAATCGGATAGGTCGTCCGGCGCATAAAGGAGTCCGGCAAAATAGCCGATCTCTTCCCCGATGCTGGGGAAGAGCAAATGGCTGTCGATGACGGTGGTGGTCGCCCTGGCCACGATCGGTCTCAGCGCGTCCGCAGCGGCCGACAGCGGCTCCGAACAGGCCTTCCTCTCCGCGATCAACTCCACCCGGGCCGCCAACGGGCTGGGACCGCTCCAGATGGACGGCAGCCTGCGTGCCCACGCCCGCAACCACTCTGCAGACATGATCACCGTCGGTGACATCTTCCACTCCTCGAACGCCGAGCTACAGGCAGCAGCCGGAAGTGGATGGACCAAGCTGGGAGAGAACGTCGGAAGGGGCGGCTCGGTCTCCAGCCTCCATCAGGCCTTCCTCGCCTCCCCCGCCCACAAGGCGAACATCCTCGGTGACTACAACTACGTCGGCATAGGAACGGACACGGCCTCCGGTGTTCTCTACGTGACAGTGGTGTTCATGAAGAAGGGCAGCACTCCCGCCACGGCTCCCACCACTACGACACCGCAGACCACCAACACGACCAAGGCTCCCTCACAGCCAAAGGCCCCCGCACAGCCAAAGGCGGCGCCGGCCACGACGACCACCACCACACCACCCACCACCACCACGACGCTGGTCGTCGGCCCCGACAAGCCGGTGACGCCCGGTGAGTCGTGCTACACCGCCACCCGCTTCGGCTGGACCTGTCACGACTGAGTACTTGGTACTGAGTACTTGGTACTGGGTATTAGATACCCGACTCCACGAAGTGAGCCTCCAGAGCTCCGATCCGCTTCCGCAGACTCTCGGCCGCTTCCAGCGCCCTGTCGATCTGGTCTGTGTAGCCAAGCCGCAGCGACAGTTCCATCTGGCTCTCCACTTCACATACGGATCCCATGGCCACCCTGAGGAAACGGGCCATCTCTTTCGAAGATCCACGTCCCGCCCCTTCGGCGATGTTCGAGCTCACCGAAACGGCCGCTCGCCTCATCTGGGCCACCAACCCGAACCTCTCTTGAGATGGGAATCCGCCAGTCAGGCGATAGACACCGACGGCGAGGTCAACGGCTTCGTGCCAAACGTCGAGACGTCGGAACTGATGCACGTCTCCTTTCGTACTCCTCCGGAAGCAGGAAAGGAAGTACCAAGTACTGAGTACTTGGTACCAAGTACTTCGCGGCGACGCCCCAGTGACTCTCCGGAGCCTCCTCCGCACTTCCCCGAACGGACGTTTCTCCGGCTTGCCTCTGGGGCGTCTGCCTGACGGCGAATGTACGCCTTTGTCCATTCCGATTCAACGACCCTGATCCGAGCGTGTGTGATCGCAAGACAACGTCAACACACCTCGCGTATCCCGAGGATTGGGGTTACCAACAGAAACCGGGGTTTTCCACAGGGTTTGTCCACATGGGTGTGTTTACAAGTTTCTAACTAGATTTTTCGCGAGCGGTGAAGCCGGCGCGAACCATCGGCCTGAAGGCGACCTCGATCATCTCGAACACCTCGCCGAGCACCCGATCCAACTCTTCGAGACTCACCCGGTCCCGGGCCAGCCGGCCACGGAGCACGATCGCCCCTTCGGAGTCGAGCGCAAAAAAGCATCTCCATGCCCTGGCGTTGCGCACCAGTGCCTGGCGATGCACCTCCCCGGGGCTCGGCGGCGGAGGGAGCACGTATGCCTCGAAGGTCAGGCTCCTCTCGCCGACGTCCCACCAGACGGTGGTGGCGTCACGTGTCTCCTGACGCATGCGAACGGCCCAGCGCGCGTCGACTTCCTCCGCGTACTCGACGGACGACTCCGGGTCGTCGAGCCACAACCTGATGCGCTCCTCGAGAACGTCCCTCACCGGACATCCAGTTCGAAGCGGGTCTGAAAGGTGCCCACCCGACGGCCGCCACCCAGGACGGGCGGGTCCAGCACCGGATCGAGCGCCGACCGTGCCGTCGACGACAACACACCCAGCATCCGGAGGGTGGTCGCCGCGGCCTGGTGGGCGACAAGGCCGTCGCCATCCCAACACTTCACCGCCAACCCCAGTCTGTTCTCGACCGCCACCCCGACGCAGCCGGCGGCACCACCCTTTGCCACGGCGTTCGCAGCGATGGCCATCTCCGAGTCGCCCTCCCCGTTTGCTCCGATCAGGGATGGATAGCGGTGCATGGCGGTGAGCACCTCGGCGAGACGCTGCTCGGTGCCGAGACGGGCGAACAGCGTGGCCATGACCCGGGCCGTGGTGCGCAGCACCGGGGCCCCACAGCCGTCCACGCCCACAGGATCGACTGCGAACCCGCCCAACTCGGAGACCGTCGCCATGACCCGCTCCTGAAGTGGGTGACCCGGATCGAGATATGTCTCGGTGGGCCAGTCGGAGGCCACGCATGCGCGAAGGAAGCCTGCGTGCTTGCCCGAGCAGTTGTTCCAGATCCTCCGGGGCCCGCCGGCGTTCACCCGCTGCACGAGACGGGCAGCCTCCTGGCCCAGGGGCCAAGCCGGCGGGCACTGGAGGGCGGTCTCGTCGAGGCCCCCGGTGGCGAGAACCGAAGACACCAAAGCGGCATGCGCGGGGAAGCCGCGGTGCGAGGCGCAGGTGATGGCCAGCTCCAGGGGTGTCAGCCCGGCGCCCGACTCCTGTGACACAAGGGCCTGGAACGGTTTGGCGGACGACCTCAGATAGAAAACACGGTCGATGTCACCGTGAGATGCGACGAGGCTCCCGTCCCGGTCGACAATGGCTATCGCGCCGTCGTGTGTGGTCTCGGAGAGCCCCGATCGAATCTGTTCGGCCAGCAAGTCAGCCGCTTACCGGGGCCTCGTCCTGCTGGCTCCGATACCTGGAGACGATCTCGTGCTGGAGCGTGTCGATCACCTCGTGGAGTTGGCGTCGCTGGCCGGAGAGCTTGTTCTCCACTTCACGCAGACGTTCCATCGCCTCGCTCAGCTCCTCGTCCGTCAACTCGGGCAGGGAGGCGAGGACACCGTCGTCCATGATCTTGTCGATCAGTCGCCGCCCGGTCACCGACGGCAGCGGTGGCATGGTTTCGATATGCCGCAGGTTGGGCTCGGAGCCGAGGACCATGCCGCTGGCGAGGATGTCGGGCAGCGCCTCGAGGATCGTCCGCTCTTCCTCGCCCGATCGGCGCCTTGTCTCGAAGTTGAGGAGGTCCATGCGCCCGTGGAGTATTCGCCGGTAGTAGGAGACCTGCGCCTCGACGTCCTCGGCGGTGTCACGCCGACGACGGACCTCGGCGAGGTCGAGACTGTCGAGACCCTCCAGATATTCGGGCTCGAGGACGGTATCGATGCGGCGCCGTTTGTCGTTCACTGCGATCAGGTTAATAACAGGCAGCCCGCAGGGTGGGATACGGGTTCACCGGAACCCCACCGGGGCGGATCTCGAAATGGAGATGAGGGCTGGTGTGCGCCGCATTACCCGTGTTTCCCACATAGCCGAGTGTCTCGCCCTGGCCCACGCTGATGGTCCCGCTGAAGGTTCGACTGTCGAGATGGGCGTAGTAGTAGGTGATGCCTCCCGAGCGCAGGTGCACCGTGATCCCCCCGAGCGAGTTGTTGGAGGCGGAGGCGGTGCCCGCCTGGACCGCGTAGAGCGGCTCTCCGCGTGAGGCGAACATGTCCGTCCCCTTGTGTGTTCTCCCTCCCGGGCGCGGGAAGCCCCACGAGTCGATGAACGAGGTCTTCCCCGGGGTGATGGGGCAGATGAAGTCGCCGACCTGTATCGACCCGTTGCGACGCGCCGCCAGCAGAGCCTGCTCCTTGTTGTACTTGGTTGTCAGGTCCTTGCAGCGCGCGCTCAGCTTGGCGTAGGCGGCCTGCTCGGCCTTCATCGACTCCTCCTGCTGGTTGAGGATGTCGAGTGCATCCGCCTCCGCGGTCTTCAACTCGTCGTGGACGGCATCGAGATCGTCCTGGAACCGGCTCAGCTGGTTCTTCGAGGCTACGAGGTCGTTTATCGACTCCTGACCGCCCAGGGTCGCCGAGTTGAGGAACTCCTCGGTGGTCATGACCTGATCTACCGAGGAGGCGGAGAAGATGATCCCCGGGTTGTTGAACCCGCCCATCATGTACATCTGGACCGCCTGCTCCTCGAGTTGGTCCTGCACCTGGGCCAGCGTCTCCGACTGGGAGTCGACCGAAGCCTGGATACGCCCCTGCTTCTGCTCGAGCTCCGCCACGTCGTTCAGAGCTGCCTCGTAGGCTATTGCCGAATCCTCGAACTCCTTCTGTGCCGCCCGGTAGTCGGCGAGTTGGGCCTTGGAGCTGGCACAGGCCTCGTCGACCTGCGATTTGGTCACCGCATCCGACGGGATCGGGAACAGAGCACCTACCAGGGCGACTATGGAAAGCAGGACAAAGACGCGAATCGGCGTCCTCTTGGCAGCCATGGCTCATCGATGGTAACCGTTGCCAGTGTTTTGACATGGTCGGCCTGTGGAGGCCCCCGCGACGGCGTTCGGGTCGGGACGGCGCCTCTTCGGCCGCCGCGTTGGCTCAGACCAGGATCAGACGAATGAGAGGGAAGTAGATGGCAGCCGCCAGGGCGACGGCGTCCACCGACGACAACAGCCCCGGCGGGCGCTCGGTCAGCACGACGCTGCCCGTTCGGATCATCGAGGAAAGCCCCTGGCCGGCTACGAGGGCGACCGCTATGCCCAAACCCACGAGCAGATAGCCGACCACGTCGAGGTCCCAGAGGGCTGCCGCTGCCATCGCGGCGAGTACGGAGCCGATCGCAGTCGTGGTGAACCGGTCGAGGAAAGGAAGGGCAGGCAGCCGTCCGACTATGGAGCCGATGACAACACCCGCGATGGCGGCGACGAGGAACACGTCGACAGCTCTGTCGTCGGGGGAGAACGAGGAGCGGCTCAGTATCAAGGAGGCCGAGCCCAGCGAGGCGATCAGGGCCACCAGCAGCGTCGGGGAGAAGCTGTCGA
>JBAVPF010000209.1:0-9287 GCA_049692815.1 Acidimicrobiia bacterium | reverse complement strand
CCCTACCAGCTTGTCGGGGTGGACGACCTTGGCAGCGATCGCAAAGGCAGCGCCGGTCCCCAGCGTTCCCAATGGGCCGGGATCGAGGACGTGGCCTGCCGTGGAGACCTGCAGCCATCTGGCCGTCGTGGAGACGATGTCGCCACCGTCCACCGCGACGATCGAGTCGGTCCCAAAGAACTCGGCGACGTCTCTGGCAAACCTTTGCGGCGCGATCGGGGACGAGTCGTCGCCGGACTGCGCAGCAAACGCCTCCGCGTTCATCGCTTCGGCATCCATGATCTCCTTGGACCACACCGGCTGGTCACGTCTCCGCAGCTCGTCGCCCCGCGCCACGAGTTGGGCGGCGACGGTCATCGGGTCGGCCACCAGGCCGATGTGCGCCGGCCGGTTCCAGCCGACCTTCGCCGCATCCAGGTCTATCTGTATCACCACGGCATCCCGGGAGATCTTCTCGCCGTAACCAGTACGAAAATCCCAATCCACACCGAAGGCGAGGACCAACTCGGCCTCGCCCATGGCCCGGGACCTGGTGAAGTTGCCGAGATAAGGGTGACCGTGCGGAAGCGCGCCCCGGGCCCGGCCGTTGACGTACGTCGGCGCCTGCAGTGTCTCGGCGAGCTGAGCGAGCACCCCTCTGTGGTCCGGAGACTCGCCCGCCCCGGAGAAGATCATGATCCTCTCCGACTCACTGATCTTCTCGGTGATTCCGTCGAGCACCGCGGCGTCGGCCCCATTGGGGGTGGCGGCGCGATAGGCCGAAGGGAACCTGACGGCAGTCTCCTCGACCATGTCGAACTGGACGTCCATCGGGATGTCGAGGAACACCGGGCCTCCGCGACCCTCGAAGGCATGGCGGGCAGCGTTGGCCACATACTCGGCGAGCCGGTCGACCTGCCAGGCAGTGCCCGACCACTTGGTGATCGAATCGAAGAGACGGGTGTGATCCATCTCCTGGAGACCACCCTTCATCTCCTGGCGGATCATGTGACGACCGCCGAGAACCAGCATCGGAGTGCTGGCATAGAAGGCAGTCGCCACCGCAGTCACCGTGCCGGTCACGCCGGGGCCCGCCGTCACCGCGGCCACGCCGAGCCGACCGGTGAGACGCGTGTACGCCTCCGCAGCATGGGCCGCGGCCTGCTCATGGCGAAAGTCGACGATCTGGATCCCCTCCTGGAGACAGCCGTCGAGGATGGGCACGATGTGACCGCCGGTGAGTGTGAAGAGGGTGTCGACGCCCTCGTTCTTCAGCGCCCGGGCGATTATCTGGCCGCCGTGGATCTTCGCCATGGGTCCAACCTATTTGAGGACGGTGTCCAAACCCAAGTGGACGCCACCTTCGAGTGACCCCACCTTCCTCACCGCAACCAGTGCACCGGATGCGAACGACTCGTAGGTGGTGCTCTGATGCTCGATCGAGAGCATCTCGCCCGGGTTGGAGAGCGCCACCTCCTGATGTGAGATGAGACCCGGAAGCCGGAGGGAGTGAACCCTCACCCCTTCGACGTCGGCGCCTCGCGCCCCTTGGACGAGCTCTTCGGAGCCCTCAGCGGAACGACCACCGGAGCCCGCCATGCCCATAGCGGTGGCCAGAGCGGTGCCACTGGGCGCATCCGGCTTGTCCGAGTGATGCCGCTCGATGATCTCAGAGGCCTGGAAATGAGCTGCGGCCTCAGCGGCGAAACGCATCATCAGGACGGCACCGATGGAGAAGTTGGGCACGACCAGGCATGGGGCATCGGACCCCCACAGCGATCTGAGGAGTTCGAGCCGGTAGGGGGTGAAACCGGACGTACCGACCACCGCCGCCGCTCCCCGGTCACGCCATGCTTCCAGGTTGTCCAGCACGACGTCGGGATGGGCGCATTCGACGATCACGTCCGCATCCACCTGGGTGGGCTCGCCGGTGATCGTCACCCCTGCCATCTCCTCGCCGACCCGGTTGGGGTTGTGCAAGGCGGTCAGCTCGAGATCGTCCGTAGCTGTGATGGCGTTGACGATCGCCGCGGCGAGTTTGCCTCCTGCTCCCGAGACTGCGACGCGGATCATGGCCTCAGCCTATGCCCGACCCTTACGCCAGATGACGCGAAGACCGTTCTGTGTCGATTTTCCCGCCCTATGGCCGTGAGAATCGACACAGAACGGGAAAAGGCGGCGGATCACCTTGCGGCCAGCGCCTCCGCCAGTGATTCCTCGAACACTTGCAGGCCCGTCGCCACGTCCTCATCGGTGTGTGCCGCGCAGATGAACCATGGCTCGAGGGCGTCGGGACAGGGCATGACTCCCTTCCTGATCATCCGGAAGCAGATGTCCTCATAGAGCTCGTGGTCGTGGCCGGCGGTGTCCCTGAACTCCTTCGGATCGCCCTCACCGATGTATACGGAGAACATCGAAGGATGGCCGGTCACCTTCGATTCCACGCCTTTGTCGGCCAGGGCACGTTCGATGCCCTCCATGAGAGAGCGCCCAACCTTCTCCACCCGGGCCAGGGGCTCGCCGGTCATCAGCTTGGTTACGGTCGCATTGGCGGCGGCGGCAGCCACCCCGTTGCCCGAGTAGGTGCCCGCCTGAGCGATGCCGCCCTTGCGCCACCCTTCGGTCAGCTCGCCTCGCATGGCGATCGCGGCGACCGGGAAGCCGTTGCCCATGGCCTTTGCGTACGTCCCGATGTCGGGGGCGACCCCGAACAGCTCGTGCGCCCCACCGACGGCGACGCGAAACCCCGTCTTCACCTCGTCGAAGATGAGAGCGGAGCCGTACCCGTCGCAGAGATCGCGCAGACCCTGGAGGAAGCCGTCGACGGGCATGAGGCCGAATGCGTTGCCCAGCGTCGGCTCGACGATCACCGCGGCTATGCGTCTCCCCTCGTCCTCGAACACTCGTCGGGCTAAGGCGAGATCGTTGTAGGGCAGGGTCCGTATGTAGGTGCGGATCGAGTCGGGGATGCCCGAGCTCGATTGCCAGGGGACCGGGCGGAACCTCGAGCCGAGGCCTCCGGGCGGGGCGCCGGCGGTGGAGAACATCAGGTAGTCGTGCACACCGTGGTACTGGCCCTCGAACTTGACGACCACGTCACGACCGGTGTAGCCACGGGCCAGCCTGATGGCGTGCATGGTCGCCTCGGTGCCGGTGTTGGTGAAACGCATGCCGTCGGCCCAGGTCAGCGTCTCCATCACCTGCTCAGCCGCTTCGACCTCGCGACGTTGCGACATGGCGAAGGTCGTTCCGTCACCGGCCGCCTCGGCCACTGCGGCCGACACGGTCTCGTCGCCGTGACCGAGGATGATCGGGCCGAACCCGCACTGAAAGTCGATGTAGCGCTTGCCGTCCATGTCGTAGACATGGCCACCCTCACCGCGGTCGATGATGATCGTGTCGTCATCGCCCCAGTAGCGGAATTGACTCGACACACCGTTGATCAGCTTCGCGGAGGCTCGGCGGAACCAATCTCCCGTCTTGTCGCCTTGCAGGCCCATCTCACTCCTTAGAACGAAGACGACAGGTTACCGAGGACCTGGCCGGGATCATGCTTCGCCCGGCGTGCCCCAGGCCGGCGTGGGTAACTAGCTTTCGTGACATGACGCAGGATTTGAAGCTCTTCATCGCCGGCGAGTGGACCGAGGGCACCGGTGGCGATCAATACGAGGTGCGCTCACCCGTCACCGGCGAGCACATATACAACGTCCCCAAGGCATCGGCAGCGGACATCGACCGTGCCGTCACCGCGGCCCGGGAGGCCACCGAGGAGATGCGGCACTGGACGGCGTTCGAGCGTGCCGACCTCTGTCTCCGCATCTACGACCTGTGGCAGGAGAGGGTCGAGGAGGTCGCCCGGATCCTCACCCTCGAGCAGGGCAAGCCATACACCGCGGAGTCGATCGACGACATCGAGGAGTCGGCCGACTACTTCCAGATCGCAGCCGAGGACGTCAAACGGCTGTCCGGCGAGTTCATCCCCACGACCGAGCGCAACCGCCGCATGTTCACGGTCCACCGCCCCGTCGGTGTCTGGGCGGCGATCACCCCGTGGAACTTCCCGGTGATGATCCCCATGGAGTACGTCGGCCCGGGTCTGGCGACCGGGAACGCGTTGATCGTCAAGCCGCCCGAGTTCACCTCCTGGGCGCTGCTGGAGATGGCGAGAGTCTTCGAGGAGGCCGGGGTGCCGAAAGGGGCGATCTCGATCATCCCGGGCGACGGCGAGATCGGGGAAGCCATGGTTACCCATCCCGGGGTGGATGCCATCGGGTTCACCGGGTCTTCGGCCACCGGGGCGCGGATCGTCTCCCAGATGGGGCTGAAGCGCTCGATCATGGAGATGTCGGGCAACGGCCCCACCATCGTCACCAGCGACGCCGACATCCGGAAGGCGGCGGAAGCGGCCGTGTACGGCGCCTATTACAACGCCGGTCAGGTGTGTGTCGCCACCGAGCGTCTCATCGTCCTCGATGAGGTCCACGACGAGTTCGTGGAGGCGACGATGAAGGCGGCCGCCGATGTCCGCCTGGGTGATCCCTTCGACGACGACGTGAACATGGGGCCGCTCAACAACGAGGCGACTGCGAAGAAGATGGACCGGCACATCGCAGACGCCGCCGAGCGGGGAGCCGAGGTCCTGGTCGGCGGCAAGCGGGCGTCCGGTTACCCCACCGACTTGTACTACGAGTTCACCGTGGTGGACAACGTCCCGGAGGACTCACTCATATCCCGGGAGGAGTCGTTCGGGCCGGTGCTCCCGATACTGACTGCCAGGGACGACGAGGATGCGGTCGGGGTCGCCAACCGCACCCGGCTCGGGCTCCAGGCCGCAGTGTTCACCAACGACCTGACCAAGGCGTTCTACTACGCCGACCGGATCCGCTCCGGCACCGTCATCGTCAACGACTCCACCGACACCTGGGAGACCTTCCAGCCTTTCGGCGGGGCGGCGGGAACCGACACAGGATGGGGCAGGCAGCGGATCGACGAGTTCACCGACCTGCAGACGATCGTCTTCAGTCTGCGCGAGGAGTAGCCGTGTTGTGCAATCGGGCCGGCTGAGCCGGCTGCATTGCACGACGGCGTGTCAGGAGATGGCCACCGGGCCCTCGATCCCGGTCACGGCCCACGAGCCGTCGACGCGGTCGATGCGATAGCTGAACCATGTCCCGCACAGGCCGCCACACCAGAGCGACACCGGCACCAGGGCGGTGTCGCCTTCGATGACCGGCTCACCCAGGCCGAGGATCACCGACCCGTCGACCACGGGCGTCAACTCCGGGGTGCGCCATTCCTCCGGGTCGTCGATCCAGCGAACCGGCCCGATACCGGAGATCGCCTCTTCGATGGCGGCGCGCTCGTCTTCGGTCAGGTCTCGCGTCGGGTTCGGGGTGGAGTCCCCGACGTCTCCGGCGAAGGGATCGGTCTTCGTCTGGATCAGGTACTCGGTGAATGGCGGCGGGCCCCCGCCGAAGGTGTTGTCTACCGTGACCAACTGGACCAGGGCCACGGCCATGATCTCGGGGGTGTCGGATGTCGTCTCGTCGCCGGCGGGCGAACCACACGAGACGATCAGTGTGGAGACGACCAGCAGTGCAAAGGCTCTCCTCATGACACCTTCGACGTCATCGCGGGCGTTTCCGGTTCCCGGCCGGGCCCTGGTTCGAATGGTGGCTGCGGGCCTGTCGTGATGACTTTCTCCTCTGGTGTGCCCGTTGGCCGCGACGCAAGATCGAGGCAGTCGGATCCTGGAGGTCTTACTACGACACATACGCAGCGGGAGAACAACCGGGTAAGCCGGCCACTGAGGCTCATCGTGGTGGGTCTGTCCGCCGTCATCGCCCTCATCTACCTCTTGATCGGTCTTCAGGTGCTCGAGGTCGTCGACAACCCGGCAGACCAGACATCGTTCGGGCTGATCGCGGCAGGCGCATTCGCACTCGGCGCGCTGACCTTGGCCCGGGCCAACTCGAGGTTCGTGTTCGGGCTCGGCGTCGGTGTGGTCGGATTCGTGATCCTCGCCTACTTCGCCATCGCCCCGGAGAGATCACCCGAGTACGAGACGTGGGGGATCACCCTCAGGGTGCTCCAGGCGATACTGCTGGTTGGGCTGGGATACCTGGCCATCCGGCCGGTGGGGCGCATCGCGGGCCCGGTGCAGATCCCTGACGGACAGCACCCGGTGGACGCCACCACGGCGAGGACGAGCGCGGAGTCCGGCCCCGCCATCCACACCAACCCACCCGTCTAGGACACCGGAAACCTCCGGTTCGCGACGGGCTGGTCAGTCCATGGTGGCGGCCACGCCGACGAAACCGCCGCCGAAACCGCCGAGGAGCACGCCCGGGAGAAGGGCGGTGACAAACGCGTCCTTGAGATCCAGGTCGGTTATCAGCCAGACGGCGAACGCGATACCGACGATGCAAACGGGGAACCCGATGGCAACACCGCGCACGATGGCCTTGCCCATGCGCGCGCCTCTGGCGATATCGGCGTCCTCGGAGTATTCAGACATCAGCATCCATCATGGTAGATCCTCGGCGGGTCGCCCTGCCTCAGGTACGACGACCTTGTCGGCGTCGAGCCCCATCTTGCGCACAGCCCAGATGAAGGGCAGCTGCAATGCGGTGAGAAGGCCCGCCACCCCGTATCCGAGCCCGAGCGAGTAGACGTCGGCGACCCGCCCCAACGCCGGCTGGGACACCACGCCACCGGCACTCGACATCAACGACTGAAACGAGAGCACCGTCGCCCTCTGCGGCGATGGGATACATGCATTGATATAGGCCTGTTGGATGGGGCCGGCAAGGGCCCATCCCATGGCGTAGACCGCCAGCAGCGCGATCGCCGCCCAGAACCCGACCGGGATGGTCAGCAGCTGTGCAGCACCGACGCCCAACAATGCGACGGCGGCGAGGACGATCTGCAACAGGATCACGCCGGTGCGGGTCTGGAAACGACGGCGAACCCAGCCGACCGAGGCGCCGCCGATCATCTGGGCGACGGCGAACACCGCGGCCGCGATGCCTGAGAGATAGAACGCGTTCGGGTCTCCGAACAACTCGAGCAGATAGGGCTGGAAGGCGTAGAACACCCAAACGCCGACGCCCATGGTGAATGGGGCGGCGAACATGAACATCCTGACCGGGCGGTTGCCCAGACCGTGTTCGACGGACGCCTTGAGGATCGCGTTCACGTCGCGTCGAATGGATGTCCCCCGCACCGGGGTGTACCCGATGTCGTGCATGGCGACATAGGCGGCGACGATCACGGCGATCAGCATCAGGGACCTCACCAGATAGGGGACGCCCAGGCTGATCTGGGCGAGGAAGCCGCCCCCGATGCTCCCCACCAGCATTGCGGCCCCGCTCACCGTCTGGCCTTTGCCGAACACGGTGTCGATGTCGCCCTCATATCCGGTGGCCTCCAGGGCGTCGACCAGCCAGGCCTCGGTCGCCCCGGAGAAGAAGGTGAACCCGAGCCCGATCAGCGCCGAGACGATCACCCACCAGATGATTCCCGCCCCCCAATACCAGAGGGCGAGATAGCCCAGGGTGGTGATCAGGAGGGTGACCGCTCCGAGGATGAAGGATGCCCGCCGCCCCACCGCGTCGGCCACCACCCCGGTTGGCACCTCGAACACGACCATGCCCGCGGTGAAGGCGGCGTTGGCGACGAAAGCTTCGGTCAGGGAAAGCCCGGCATCGAGCAGGAACAGGGTGTTGACCCCCCAGATGAAGGCAGCCGCCAGTGTTTGGAGCAGCAGCAGCCAGAGATAAGTGCGCTGCACCCGCGCCGGAGTGGTAGTGACCTCGGGATACGCCAAAGCCAGTTACCGTAATCGCCGGATGTTCACGCCCTACGACGAGCGCAAGTCCGAGATCCCCTTCGCCTCAGCCGAGTACATCTCCTTCGCCTCGCGCAACTCGTTTCTCGGCTGCCCGGCGGTGACGATGGACGACCTGGGCGACGGCGACGTCGTGATCGTCGGGGCACCTTTCGACTGGGGCACCACTTATCGCCCGGGTGCAAGGTTCGGGCCGGCGGCGATCCGAAACGCCGACTACGGGGCGATGGACGGCTACCGCCCGCATCTCCCCACAGGCATCGACCCGTTCGAGACGCTGGGTGTGGTCGACATCGGTGACGTCTACGTCCACCCCGGCCAGTTGGAGGACTCCATCGACCGCATTGCCGACGTGGTCGGGGACATCGCCAAGGCGGGCAAGGTCCCGATCGTCCTGGGCGGGGACCACACCATCACCTGGCCCGACGCCACCGGGGTGGCCCGTGCCGTCGGCTTCGGCAACCTGGCGCTCATCCACTTCGACGCACACGCCGACACCGGGTTCACCCAGAACGGAGGTCTGGTCGGTCATGGCACGCCGATGCGCCGGCTCATCGAGTCGGGGGCCGTGCCCGGCTATCGCTTCGTCCAGATCGGCCTGCGCGGCTACTGGCCGGAGCCCGAGGTGATGGAGTGGATGAAGGAGAACAAGATGCGCTCCTACCGCATGGACGAGATCGTCGACCGGGGCCTGACGTCGGTGGTCGACGAGGCGGTCGACTACTCGCTGGCCGGGGGCGCCGCCGGTGTCTTCATCTCGGTCGACATCGACGTCGCCGACCCGAGCTTCGCGCCGGGGACGGGCACACCCGAACCCGGTGGCCTCAACTCCAGGGAGCTTCTCGACACCGTGCGGCGGCTCTCCAAGGAGCTGAACGTGTTGGGAGCGGACGTGGTCGAGGTGTCGCCACCGTATGACGGGCCCGGCGAGCAAACGGCCTATCTGGCCAACCGTGTCGTGCTCGAAGTCCTCAACGGGATGGCCGAGCGCAAGATGGGTGTCTGACTCAGGTCCGATCCCGATTCTGTCGATATGTCAACATGCTCGACTTCGTCATTGGGTACGCAGCCGGTTCGCGCACCGCGGCCAGGGCGGCTTCCTATGCGCGCAGCTCGGCCGTCGCCGAGGTCGCCATGCACAGCAACCGCGTCGAGGACCTCAACGAGCGCATCGCATCGCTGGCGATGGTCCTCCGAGCCGTCTGGGCCCTTCTCGAAGAGCAAGGGCTCACCCAGGAACAGCTGATCGCCAAGATCGACGAGCTGGACATGCTCGACGGCACCGACGACGGTCAGATGAAGCGGGGGGCAATCGACTGTCCCTCTTGTGACTCGAAGGTGGCGCCCGGTCTCACCAAGTGCCAGTTCTGCGGTGCCGAGATCCAGCCCATCCTTTCCGACCCCATCGGCAACGTGTAACCGACGACGCGAACCTCCGGTTGTTAGCCCCATATATGGG
>JBAVPF010000208.1:0-2834 GCA_049692815.1 Acidimicrobiia bacterium | reverse complement strand
TATCGGGTAGGTGATGTCACCTAGGTGACATCACCTACCCGATACCAGTGGGCCATCGCGCCTCGACGCGGTAGTTTCTCGGGAATGGACCGGCTCCATATCCATCTCTTCGGTGGATTCCTGCTCGAGCGTGACGGGGTGAGCTTGCCGCCGATCGCGTCACGCACTGGGCGGTCGCTCTTCGCCCATCTGGTCATGCAGCCGGATCGACCCATTCAGCGTGACCTTCTCGCCGGCATGTTCTGGCCCGATCTCCCGGACAGCAGGGCTCGCAGACGTCTCAGCCACACGCTCTGGCAGATACAGGACGTGGTCAACGCGCCCGGGGCCTCACACCTCGACGTGACGACGGACACCCTCGCCTTCAAGGCAGCGACCCCCTATTGGCTCGATGTCGAGGAGTTCGACCGCCATTTCTCGACGGTCCCGAACGACCGGCAGGACAAGCTCCGTTTCGAGAGTCTCGAGGCGTCGCGGCTCGGTCACTGCGTCGACCTCTACCGCGGGGATTTTCTCGCCGGGTACTTCGACGATTGGGCGCTGGTCGAGCAGGATCACTATCGCCAGCGCTATCTCTCGGCGCTGCGCCGACTAGTCGACGCCACCAAGGCCAACGGCGCATACGAGGAGGCCCTCGTGTTCGCACGCCGCCTCACACACCACGACCAGCTGAACGAAGAGGGATACCGGGAGGTGATGCGTCTCAGCTTCCTCCTCGGCCGGACCAACGATGCCGTCGAACAGTTCGAGCGCTGCCGGTCGGTTCTCGAGGAAGAGCTGGGCACGAGCCCATCACCGGCGACGGTGGAGATCTACGAGAAGATCCTGCGACAGCGGCGCGCCGGGATCAGGCCCCTCCGTGAGGAAGAGACGGCGGTCCTGCGGGGAAGACGCACAGATGCGCCTTTCGTTGGACGCGAGAGCGAGAGGCGCGTCTTGGTCGACTGCATGGAGAGCGTCCTGGCCGGCTCCGGTGGGGTCGTGCTCGTCGAAGGCGAGCCCGGGGTGGGCAAGACCAGGCTGACCCTCGAAGCGGCCGAGGATGCGCGCTGGCGTGGTTTCGAGGTGAGTTGGGGGTCATGCCGGCCCGGGGCCGTCAGACCGTTTGCCCCCCTCATCGAGGTACTGGAGTCCCTGAGCCCACTGAGGACGGAACAACTCTCGGAGCAATTGGAATCGGTCTGGCTGGGCGAGGCCGCCAAGATCGCGCCGTCTCTCGGACGTCGCA
Organism: Acidimicrobiia bacterium; assembly: GCA_049692815.1. Lineage (GTDB taxonomy): Bacteria > Actinomycetota > Acidimicrobiia > Spongiisociales > ZC4RG35 > JANQRA01. Next base: position 1,606 of record JBAVPF010000208.1, on the reverse strand, counting down.
TCTCTGGCGAGATGTCCGCACCCCTGCGCCCGGCCGAAGCCTCGACCCGAATGATCGAGGCGCTGGTACACACCCTCGAGGCACTGGGCCAGATCGCACCCCACGTAGTGATAATCGACGACGTCCACTGGGCGGACCGTGACACGCTCTCCGTGCTCACCCAAGTGGGTAATCGTCTCAGCGAGTCGCGAGTGCTCCTACTGCTCCTGTATCGAAGCGAAGAGGCGCGTGGAGACGTGGCCGTGTGGGATGTCATGCGTGACCTCGACCGTGTCGCCGGCTTGGGTCGAGTCGTCCTCTCCCCGCTGTCGGTATTCGAGCTTGAGGAGATGGTCCGTCGCATCCTCGGCGTGACACGGCTCGACGCCGGCATTTCTGCGCGTCTTCATCGCCAGACCGGTGGCAACGTCTTGTTCACCCTGGAAACGCTGTACGCCCTCAGGGATCAGGGGTTGTTCGAATCGGGCGCCGACCCCTCCATCGTGCTCGTGGACCAGACACGGGGGCCCTCGATGGCCGTCGCGCCGAGGGTTCGGTCCGTGATCGAGTCCCGCCTCGCATTGCTCGGCGACCACGTGTCGGCCGTATATGAGCTGGCCGCCGTGTGCGCCGACAGCGTGGACATCCAGGTGGTGGAGACGGCCACCGGGCTCGACCGCTCGGTGGTGCTCTCCGCCGTCGACGAGCTCCTCTACCGGGGGCTGATCCGTGACGATGGCCAGGGCAACTATCGGATAGCCCACGACCAGGTGGGCCAGGTCGTATATGAGAGCATCGAGCCGCACCGGCGTCGCAGGCTGCATCAAAGCGTCGCAGAGGCCCTGACTCGAAGCAGCCCTGAGAGTGTCGAAGCGATCGGTCATCACTTTCGCAAGGGAGGCGACCACGCCCGGGCGACACAGTTCCTCCGGATGGCAGGCCTCCGGTCCGTCGAGCTCAACGCCTACGCCACCGCCCAACACCACTTCGAGGCGGCGATCAAGACTGCGGACGCCGTTCCCCTGAACCAGGGTGAGCGCTACCGCCTCCTGGGGAACCTGGAGGACGTCCTCAACGTCCTCGGCAGCCGGAGCGAGCAGGAAGCGGTGATCACCGAGATGGCCGATCTCGTTGGCTCGCTGCCGGAGATGGCCGGCGACATGCTGCGACGTCGAGCCTGGCTCCTCGCACAGCAAGGAGACCTGTTGGAGGCCGAGCAGAGCGCTCGAAGGTCCGTGGAGATGGAGCGAGACCACGGCGACGAGACGGGGGTGGCCAGCTCGCTGGTGGCTCTGGGGACCGTCCTCAGGTGGTCGGGGCGCCCACTGGAGGCGATCCCTGTGCTCGAGGATGCGACGGCGACGGCTGCGGAGGCCCGTCACCGGGCCGATGCCCTCACCGAGCTGGCCAGCACGCTGGCCGAGATCCAGCATGCCGAGACCGCCCTCGAGAAACTCGCCGAGGCCGAGCAGATATTTCTGCTGGCCGACGATCTGCGCGGTCAAGCCGAGGTGGCCGGCATCGAAGCCCGCATCCATCATCAAGCAGGGGATCGAGATGCGGCACTCTCTGGGTACGACGCTGCGATCGGTCTCTGCCGACGTATCGGATACCGCCACGGTGAAGG
>JBAVPF010000207.1:0-2541 GCA_049692815.1 Acidimicrobiia bacterium | reverse complement strand
CACCAATGCCTACCTGGTGGTGTCCGACGCTGGTGAGGCATTGCTGGTCGACGCCCCGCCCGAGCCCGACCTGCTGGGGACACGCATCGCCGACCTCGGGGCGACGGTCGTGGCCATCCTGCTCACGCACGGCCACATCGACCACACCGGCGGCGCCGGCGAAGTGAGTGCCGATTCCGGCGCCAGCGTGTACGTGCATCCGGACGACGACTTCCTCACGCTGCATCCCGTCGAGCAACTTCGGGCAATGTTCGGCATGATCCCTCCCGGCTCGTACGAGGTCCCGGAGCGGATGGAGCCGCTGCAGCACGAGCAAGAGTTGGGGCTCGCCGGGATCACGTTGCAGGTGCGACACACGCCCGGCCATACCCCTGGCCATTGCTGCTTCTGGTGGCCTGAGGAAGAGGTCCTTTTCAGCGGTGACCAGTTGTTCGCCGGGAGCGTGGGCAGGGCCGATCTTCCCGGTGGCTCCTGGGACCAGCTGATGAAGTCCATGCGGGAGAGGGTGATGGACTTGCCGGACGAAGCGCGCGTCCTTCCCGGGCACGGCCCGGAGACGACGATCGGACAGGAGCGACGGACCAACCCCTTCCGGGGTGAGTGGGGCTGAACCCGCCACGGACCAGTCCGGGCGATAGATCATTTTACCGGCAGGCCCTTCACCAGACTCGTCAGATCGAAGAGGATCGGGGCATTGACGTCCCGAATCAGGTGAACGTCCTGGACCCAGTCATCGGCAGCGAGAACATGCTGCTCACCGGTTTGGGTGTCGTAGATCTGGATGACGGACCGGTCGTCGGCGTCGACGCCGGGGGAGAGCAGGAAGCGGCCGGTCCAGTCCCACTCGATGTTCCAGTACCTCCCGGTGATACCGGCCTGAGAGTGAAGACGACCATCGATGGCCCAACGTTGCAACTGCCAGTCTCCGTCGCCCAGTGACACGAGAAAGGCGAGCTCGGGCGGTGAGGATGCGGGGGACCAGGCCGCGAACCCGTACTCACCGGCGACCCCGACGGGCACCCAGTCGAGCGCGGTGACCCTTTCGAGCTTCGGATCGGCCACCGAGAAGGTGTGGACCGGGACACCGCTATCCCCGGCCGAGGAGACGAGCAGGATGCGCCCGTCGGGGGCGATGGCGGCGTCGACGCCTGGGGCCCGCGCCACCTCGACGCCTTTCGGGTCGAGCCTCACGATGTCACCAGAGTCGACGGCGACGAGGAACCCGGTGTCATCGAAGCCCACGACTCTTCCCTCGACGTCGACCAGGCAGCGCAAGGTGAGGAAGCCCCCCTGGGGATGGACCTCTCCGTGACAGAGAAGCCCACCACCGGTCCAGGCGATTCGTCCCGCTTCCCGCGCGTGCCAGCGGAAGGAGTTGGCGTTGACCGTGAGCGGATGCCAGGTGGCGATATCCCCCACGTTCAGAGCCGAGTCCTCACCCGCCGCGGCCGGCCCCAGAAATGCCATATATGCCCCCGACCTGTCGAACTCGATCGACGGGCCGTCCCACATCGGGATGGGCGTGGCGGTCTGCCGGCCGCTCCCGGGCCAGCTGACGAGTCGTATCGGACCCTTGCCCACAGCCGTGACGAGCGTGCCCTCGACGGCGGGGAGGACGGCTCGAAGAGTCTCCGAGAGTGGGACCGTGCTCGTTGTGGTGGTGGGTCCCACCGTCGTTGGAGGCCCGGCGGTGCTCGTTGTCGTGGTCTCGACACCGACCGGAGGGCCCGGGTCTCCGTCGGCCAAGAGAAGGACGGCGACAGCCGTCACGCCGACCAGGACGACTGCCAGGTTCCCCAGCACGGGGAGTCGACCCGGGCGGCGTCGCTCACCCAGCCCATCCGGGCTCACCCGCGGCCGGCCGTCTTCGAAGTCGGACACCACAAGGGAGAACATCGCCAGGGCGACAACATGTTCCCGGGATCGTCGGTGGACATGTGATCCGCATCGACCACCGGTAACCTCGCGCCCAATCCATGAGTTTCCAGCCCCCGAAAGGCACCGATGATGTGATCGCGCCCCGATCTCAGGCGTGGCGTGAGGCCCTGCGCGCGTGGGAATTGTGGTCGGAGAGGTATGGCTATCCGCTCGTCTCCACACCGATATTCGAGTCCACCGATCTGTTCGAGAGAGGCGTGGGAGACACGACCGAGGTCGTCACCAAGCAGATGTACACCTTCACCGACCGGGCGGATCGGTCGGTGACGCTTCGACCCGAGGGCACTGCTTCGGTGGTCCGGGCCTATCTCAACTCCGGTCGGCAGGGCGTCTGGAAGGGTGCCTACTCGGGGCCGTTCTTTCGCTACGAGCAGCCCCAGGCAGGGCGACGACGGCAGTTCTGGCAGGTCGGCGTGGAGTATCTGGGCACCACCAGCCCTCTCGCCGACGCCGAGGTCATCGAGCTCGGGCACAGGTATATAACCTCTCTGGGGCTCGGCCAGCTGACCCTCCTCCTCAACTCGGTTGGGGACCCCGCCTGCAGGCCCGGCTACGTGGTGAGACTCAGAGAGTTCCTACAGGGAATCGAGGGCAGCCTGAGTG